>CASFOM010000165.1 GCA_949296295.1 uncultured Alistipes sp.
ACAAACTATGGTTCGAAAAGCAGCAATTATATCCTGGACAATACGATCCCTTTGGAGCTTGGGAATATAAAATTTACTATAAGAACTTATAAAACGAATCTTAGTTCTCCTCTATCAAAACATTTAAAATTACCTTAAATGACATCAAAGGAAAAATTAAATAATATAGCAAAACTTATTTCTATTGATTGAATTATCACAATAGAAAATAAATACAACGACAATATGATTAATTCTAATATATTAATTTTGAGGAGTATATGTTAATTTTATTTTCTTAAACGCTAACTGATTAATTAATGGCATTATATATCTATGTGCCATTTCCATCCCCTCATAGTTAATCTTTGCTGGCATATCCCCGGGAAGATGATAATCTTTATGCACCCGTGTTGAAAATGAAAAGGCAGGTATGCCAACAGCATAAAAAGAAGAATAATCCGTAGGACCATTACCTCGCATCTCCCATACAATTTCCAATCCATCCGGATTAGGCAATGCTCGAAAAATATCAATAGCCTCTTCTGCAGTAGACAAACCTCTTATGGTAAGTCCTTTATTTTGCATCCGTCCCAACATATCAAAATTTACCATCGCTTTCACTTGCTCATTAGGTAACAAAGGATGAGAGGCATAATAGGCAGATCCTTTCAGGCCACGCTCTTCTGCTCCAAAAGCAATGAATATAATATCCTGTCTCAAATCCATTTGATTTTGACTTAACTCTCGTGCCAATTCTATTAAAAAAGCAATTCCTGAAGCATTATCATCCGCTCCCGGATGTAACATTTTCTTCCCTCGAAACCGTTTTATCCCTTCATGATCGTAATGAGCGCCTATGATAATGCGATTCTGTTTCGGATTATTCCTGACTGGTGCCTTCAATAAAGCCACTACATTAAAAGTATGAACCTCTTTGGTCGCTCCCGAAGATTGTTTTTCAATATAACTTACTTCCTGTAACCCATAATTGCCCAATAACTCTATTTTTTCTATATTTGCAAACTGTTGGGCAATATAGCGGGCAGCCAATGTATCTCCCTTCGTTCCAGCTCTACGACCTTCATAATATGCAGAGGCGAGGGTATCGATATGTTTTTGATAAGGAGATAGCTTGGATTGAGCGATAACAGACTGAACAATTATCGCCTCTAAAAACAAAAGAGATAAAATTAAATATTTTTGCATAAACTCTATTTTGAATGGTGCAAAGATAAATAAAGGGATGCGCATAAAAACAAGCTTACTTATTTTTTTTGTCATGTTCCCCTTTATGTCATTTAAAGATAATGAAAAGAAAGCGTAAAGGAATAAAGAAAACTTCGTTTTCAATTTTAATTATACCAAACTGTATCCTGTCCTATTCAAAGACAGAGAAAAGTAAACACTAAACTGTTTTTACAAATAACTACAATAAAAATAATGACCAAACATAAGCGACAAAGAGATAAAATGATTTTCAGTTACTTTATCCAAATCTTATTTTTATTTGTTACTGTTTTTTGTACATAAAAGAAATATGGAAAAAAGTTAATTCTAAAGTAAGAAAATTTTTTTATGCAAACAAATGTTTAAAATACAACAAAAAAATATTATTCGTAACATTTTTCATGAAAATTTAGAGAATAAAAGGAAAGCCGTATTTTGCAACCGCAATTTTTTGAAAACACAAAATAATATCATAATTCAAAATGGAAAAACATGTAAAAAACTATGTCGATGATTTTATGAATAAAATCATTGCCAAAAATCCCAATGAACCAGAATTTCATCAAGCTGTACGTGAAGTAGTTGAAAGCTTAGCTCCGTATATTCTTGAAAATCCAGTATTACAAAAAATGAAAGTATTGGAAAGAATTGCAGAACCTGAACGTGTTATCATGTTCCGTGTTCCTTGGGTAAACGATAAAGGAGAAGTTGAAATCAATAGAGGATATCGTGTACAAATGAATAGTGCCATTGGTCCTTACAAAGGAGGAATCCGTTTCCACTCTTCTGTAAACTTGAGCATTCTAAAATTCCTTGCCTTCGAACAAACATTCAAAAACAGTCTGACTACATTACCTATGGGTGGTGGTAAAGGAGGTTCTGACTTCAACCCAAAAGGAAAATCAGATAACGAAGTAATGAATTTCTGTCAATCATTTATCACTGAATTATCTCGCCATATCGGTAGTGATGTCGATGTTCCTGCCGGAGATATTGGAGTAGGAGGTCGCGAAATTGGATTTATGTTTGGGCAATACAAACGTTTACGTAATGAATTTACCGGAACCTTTACAGGTAAAGGAATCGGTTGGGGAGGTAGTCTATTACGTCCCGAAGCAACCGGATACGGTACCAGTTACTTCGTTCAAGAAATGTTAGCAACTAAAAATGACACTGTCGCAGGAAAAACAGTAACCATTTCTGGTTCAGGTAACGTAGCACAATATGCTGCACAAAAAATGACCCGGTTAGGAGCTAAAGTAGTCACATTATCCGATTCCAATGGGTACATATATGATCCAGACGGATTGGATGAAGA
>CASFOM010000166.1 GCA_949296295.1 uncultured Alistipes sp.
AAAATATGTTATTTTTGCAATTTACCTCTTCAATAGTATTGAACGCGTAAAGATAAGCAAAGGTTTCCATCCATGAAAAAAATTTTATATATCACGATACACGGGCTCTCCTATATCGTCTTATTAGCCATCGTGTTGCCTTTGCTATTGTCTTTATTGTTACAAGTGCGTGTCATTCAAAATTTTATCATAGATACAGTAACTTATCGAATCAGTGAGAAATTAGGGACGCGTATATCTGTAGAAAAAATTGATTTGGACCTGTTTTATACGGCTCATGTTACAGGATTTTTTGTTGAAGATCCGATTGAGCGCGACACTTTATTATATGCTAAAGATTTAACGGCCCAATTACAAACTCTTTCTCTAAAGCAAGGATTATCCTTTGATCGTATTACTCTTCAAGGAGGGAAACTTTATTTGAACAGTGATTCCACGTTAACCCTCAACCTGAAATACATCACGCAACAACTTAAGAAAGACCGAAAAAAGAAACGCCTGTTCCGAATGAACATGCGACATATTGAAGTGGATTCTTTCGATTTTGAATTTAAAAAATATGAACCGCGTCAGATATCCTACGGGATTAATTTTCAAGACATGCGCTTCAATAACATCTCCGCCCGTATTTCAGATTTTGGATTGATTACCGACAGTATTCATATGCAGATTGACAGCATTTCTTTCACAGAAAAGAGCGGTTTCCAATTTCATCGATTTTCTGCGGAACGACTTACCCTTTCCCCTAATATCATCCAGTTAGACAATGTTTCTGCTGAATTTGACAAATCATGGGCAGAAATCAATCGTTATGCCATGTATTTCAAAGAATGGAACATGACAGACTATTTAAATCGGGTAGTCATGGATGCAGATATAAAACGGAGTCATATCGATTTCTCTACCATCTCCAAGTTTTCGGGAAAAAATCATGAATGGCGTTCAATTATCAATTTCTCCGGGAATGCGACAGGTACGGTAGCCCATTTAAAGGGGAAGGCCCGTCAAATCCACACTCACTCAACGCTGTTAAAAGATGTAGTTTTTGAATTACAAGGATTACCGGATATTCGTCATACGATTTTCGATATAGAAATTCCCTCTATGCATATGCCCGTAAACGATATATCCTATATCATCGGAGATTTTTCAACAAAAAATACAAATTTGGGATGGCTCTCTCCTTTATCGTTTATTCAATTCAAAGGGGCCTTTCACGGTATTCTTTCCGATTATGAATCGCGTGGAGTTCTATCTTCAGGCTTGGGGGATATTCTTGTAAATATTCGTTCTCATCCTCTTGCAGAGGGAGTTCATATGCGAGGGAATGTTCAAACCAATAGTTTTCATTTAGGAGAACTGTTTTCCATAAGAAAGATGGGAGAAATTGCCTTGAATTCCAATTTAGATCTCCGTTTTGAAAAACATCAATTGGAAATTAATACCCATACAAATATTACTCGACTGTTTTTCAATGATTATGATTACAGGGACATAGAAATCAATGGGAATGTGCTAAACAACACATTTACAGGACAAATAGGTTCTCTTGATCCGAATATAGACTTTCATTTCGATGGTTATTTAGCCGTTGAGAAGAAAATCCCTCATTACGATTTTCAACTGAATATCAATAACCTTGATCTTTTTAAACTGCATTTTGACCATAGAGATTCCACTTCCCGTATTTCCGCTCAAGTTAATGCCAACGGTTACGGGGGCGATATCGACAACATCAATGGTTTTATCAATATCGACAGTCTGCGTTACATCAGTAGTGTCGATACTGTTCATGCAGGTCGCATACGTTTTTCAACGAACAACAATAATGAAAGGAAACATATCCGGATGACATCTGATTTTGCCGATATAGAAATACAAGGTCAGCAAAGCTACTCCCATATTATTCCTTATTTCAAAAATACTATTCGAAAGTTTCTTCCTTCCTTACAAGAAGAAAATGTTGAAATGCTTACAGGTCACACGTCATCGTCAAAGACAATTCTTCCGGAAGAAACAGCAAAAAACAGCTATTACATTGCTACATTAAATGTAAAAAAAGCCAATAACGTAGCAGGTATTTTCATTCCAGGATTAAATGTAGCGGAAGGCACCCGATTATCCTTTATGTTTAATCCGGGAATCAATCAATTTTCATACAGTTTTGATTCCGAGTACATTCAAAAAGGGAAGACCACTATTTCGGGGATTAATATTGACAGTCGCAGTTTATCGGACTCCATCACTCTTTTTGCTCAAGCCAAAGAGATTATAACCGGACGAGTCTATCTGCCGAATGTCATGATTCAAGGGAGCGTAAAAAATGACAATATCAATCTTTACTCCCGTTTTTCAAATCCGGATGACGGAACCAATGCTTATATCGGGATACAATCGGTATTTGGACGGGAACCAGAAACGGGAATACCCCAGTTATATCTGAGCCTGCAGCCTTCCAGATTCATGTTGGGACAACAAACGTGGCAATTGGAACCGGCCGATTTAACCATTGATACCACAGGAATTAAAGTTTCCCATTTCACCTTGGTCTCCAACCAACAACAATTGCAACTCAACGGGAAAATTTCCCGAAAGATGCAAGATACCCTTTCCGTCACCATTTCCGATTTGAAATTGTCTCCCTTAACCTCATTTATATCGTCCTTAGGATACCAAATAGACGGATTGCTGAATGGGAATCTGGAAATAGCTTCCGTACTTAACAAACCTTATTTTATATCCATGATCGGAATATCCCAACTCACGTTAAACGACCATGTTTATCCCGATGCCTTATTCCGCAGTCAAATGTCAGATATGGAAGAAAACAAGCTGCTTTATACTTTAGTCAATACCAACAACGAGCGATTGGCCTACGGATACCTTTATCCCAAACAATGGCGTTATTCTACCCATATCGATATGCGGAATATTGATCTTTCGGTTCTAAACCCATTATTACGAGGCATAGGTCATGACACCAAAGGTTTGGCTTCGGTATCCATGAATCTTTCCAATCTGAAAGATGGGAAATTAGAGATGGGCGGCAAGGTGAATATCTCCGAATTCAGCACGACTTTGGATTTTACTCGAGTACGTTACAGCGTACAGGGAGAAGTATCGGTAACGGACAATAGTTTTGTTTTAAAAGAAGGGACTTTAACCGATCCCATGGGGAGAAAAGCTCCTTTTGAAGCAGAATTGACTCATCATCGTTTTAAAAATGTCCATTATTCGATTCATACTCTTCCCAAACAAATGTTGTGCATGAATACTACAGCAAAAGACAACGATTTGTTTTACGGGCGAATCTTCGCTTCAGGAGATATGCTTATTAAAGGAATAGGGAAACGTGTCAGTATGAATGTGAATGCCGTTACAGAGAATCAGTCCACGTTCTTCATGCCATTATCAGACAAATCTACTATGACAGAGGCTGATTTCATCCAATTTGTCACAACCGATACCTTACCTGCCGAAGAGAATAAAAAAACCTTTATTTTATCGAATCGAAACAAGAAAAAGAACAACACCTCCGGTTCTTTTGAAATGAATTTAAATGTAGCGGTCCGTCCTAATATTGAAGCACAAATAGTAATCGATCCGACTATTGGAGACATTATCAAAGCACGAGGACAGGGAGATTTTCTTATTTATGCAAATCCTTCCCAAGATTTGTTTACCATCAAAGGAGGTTATGAAATTACCGAAGGGAGTTATTTATTTACCCTGCAAAACGTATTCAACAAGCACTTCACCATAGCCCCCGGGAGCAGCATTACCTGGACCGGGAATCCCCTGCAAGCCAATTTGAACGTAACCGGCATTTATTCTGTAAAGACCAATCTATCTCCCTTGTTAGGGAATGAAAACGGGCTTTACAACAAACGTGTTGATGTGGATTGTAATCTGACCTTAACAGGTCGTCTGCTTCAACCGGATGTCAAATTAGGAATTACTGTACCGGGAGCAGATCCCGAAACACAAGGTTTGATAAATAGTGCTCTTAATACGGAAGAGAATGTAGCCATGCAGGTATTCTGGCTATTGTTCGCCAATACTTTTTTTGCTAATAACAATAGCACCAACAGTAATGTCAATGTCGGCTTGACAACAGCCGGAGCCGTTACAGGATTGGAATTTTTATCCAATCAGTTAAGTAACTGGATTTCAAATGACAAATTCAATTTAGGCATCAACTATCGCCCGAAAAGTGAATTGACTTCGGATGAAATAGAACTTAGTCTTTCCACCTCTCTTTTAAAAGACCGCATATTCTTAGATTTGGAAGGGAACTATGACTTCAACAATAACAAAGCCTATACTACGGAACAATTGAACAACCTGTCGGGAAATTTTGCCGTTACTTTTATGTTAGGACATTCCGGAAACCTACGCACAAAAGCCTTCTCGCGACAAATTACTACGTTTGATGAAAATCAAGGTCTTCAGGAAAGTGGAGTAGGGATTTACTATAAAGAGGATTTCAACAAATTTTCTGATTTGATAAAGAAGTACCAGGCTTCCTCGGCAGAACGTAAAATACGCATGGAAGAAAAAAGAGCTTTGATAGACTCCATAGGACGTTCTCAATACCGTTTTTCTCAAAAAGAGAAGCGGAAAGCGGAACGACAAGCAGCAAGAGATGCGCAATAAACTACCTGTCTATTCCATTTCGGGACAATACACCCTGCATATAGTAATGTTTTACTTCTTTCATATCTGTCACCAAATCGGCTACTTCTATCAGTTCAGGAGAAGCATAACGCCCCGTTATAACTACTTCGGTTTCTGTTCGTTTATTTTTTAACCAGTCAACCACTTCTGCCACCTCCAATAAGCCAAAATGAATAGCAATAGTCAGTTCATCAAGCACAACCACATCGTATTTTTCATCATACATGGCCGTCCAACATCGTTTCAATCCCTGTTGGGCCATTTCAATATCTTGAGGTTCAGGGTTCCTCTGTAAATAACATCCTCGTCCCAACTGTTCTATTTTTAAACGGTCAAAAAAATTCTCCAATCCCGTTTCATTGTATTTCATGCTTTTAACAAACTGTCCTATATAAACACTTTTTCCAGCACACAATGCCCGAACAGTCAATCCAAAAGCTGCCGTTGTTTTTCCTTTCCCATTTCCTGTATAAACATGAATATATCCTTGTTCCATCTCCATTTGTTTAATAAATATGATTGTTATAATAATTTACAAAGATACACAGCCAAGCGTTTTATGCTTACTTGAATTTCAAAAAATACCCATATTATATGGACTATTCTCTCTATTTTTCTACGATTCTTATTGTAAATAATTTTTATTCTCTATTTCACATGTCAAATTTCACAATATTTACCTTATTTTGCATTGTTTTTTCTATTCAAGTTAAATTCTTATTATACTTTTGCCAAGAATTACACAAACTGTACAACAATGAAAAGAAACACTTTAGTTTGCATTCTATTATTCGCAACAACAATGGTATCCGCACAAACGCCTTTGTGGATGCGTGATCCGGATATTTCACCGGATGGGGATCAAATTGTTTTCACCTACAAAGGAGATTTATACCAGGTAAGTTCATCAGGAGGAACAGCACAACGATTAACCGTACATCCTGCTTACGATTGTAACCCTATATGGTCACCCACTGGAGAAAAAATAGCTTTTGCAAGCGACAGAAATGGCAATTTCGATATCTATGTAATGGATGCGCGAGGGGGAGAGCCTATTCGATTAACAACTCACTCAGCCTCGGAAATTCCGGTATCTTTTTCTCCAGACGGAGAAAAGGTATTGTTTACAGCCCATATCCAAGATCCGGCTGCAAGTGCTCTTTTCCCAACCAATGCAATGACCGAATTATATGCAGTAAATATCGAGACCAAACAATTGGAGCAAATCTTAGGTACTCCTGCCGAAGCCGTATCTTTTTCCCCTGATGGCAAATCCTTTTTGTATCAGGATCAAAAAGGATTTGAAAATGAATGGAGGAAACATCATACCTCATCCATTACTCGAGATATTTTCAAATATGATTTAAAAACGGGTTCTCACACGCGCTTAACTTCCTATGCCGGAGAAGACCGCAATCCTGTTTTTTCTCCAGACGGTTCCACCGTCTATTTTTTAAGCGAACAGGCAGGATCTTTCAATGTTTTCTCTCTTTCATTGGAAGCACCTCAAAATATTCGACAGATTACCTCTTTTAAAAATCATCCGGTCAGATTTCTCTCCATAGCAAACAATGGAATGCTCTGTTTTCAATACGATGGAGAGCTCTATACTTTAGCGAATGGAAGAACCCCTAAAAAAATCAATATTTCCTTAACCGGAGACAATAACCGGGATGATAGCGTTTTTTTACGATTCTCTTCTGGAGCTTCAAGCGCGGCCGTTTCTTCCGATGGGAAACAAATTGCCCTGATACTCAGAGGAGAAGTTTTTGTAACCTCATCCGATTACAGAACGACCAAACAAATTACCCATACAGCCGAAGGAGACCGTGAAGTAATTTTTGGTCCGGATAACCGTTCATTAATTTATACCAGTGAACGGGACAACCACACAGATCTTTATGAAGCTCGAATTATCCGAGAAGAAGAGCCTAATTTTGCCAATGCTACAATCATAGAGGAAAAAGCCTTGTTTCCTAAAGACGGGAAAGAACGCAGTTGTCCTCAATTATCTCCCGATGGGAAAGAATTGGCCTTTTTTGAAGATCGCAAACGGCTTATGGTCTATAATTTTGATACAGGAGAAACCCGTATGATTACAGACGGATCCTTACAATACAGTACGGATGGTTACATCGATTACGAATGGTCCCCCGACGGGAAATGGTTTGTCCTTTCTTTCATAGGCAACCGACACGATCCATACAGCGATATTGGTATTGTAAGTTCTGAAGGAGGGGATATTCATAACATTACCCAAAGCGGGTACACCGACTCTTCTCCCCGTTGGGTTCTTGATGGTAATGCCGTACTCTTTTCTTCTGAACGTTATGGCATGAGAAACCACGCTTCCTGGGGTTCCCTAAGGGATGTTATGCTTGTCTTCATGAATCAGGATGCTTACGATCAGTTCCGATTAAGCAAAGAGGATTATGAGCTACAAAAAGAGATGGAAAAGAGTGCGAATCAAAAAGATTCGACTGCAAAATCAGAAGATAATGCTATCGATATTTCTTTCGAAGGCATGGAAGACAGGATTATACGCTTAACCCCTAATTCATCGAATTTAGGAGAGGCTATTCTTTCCAAAGACGGAGAAAAGTTGTATTACATGTCTTCGTTTGAAAGCGGTTATGACATGTGGGTATCGGATTTACGGAAACATTCCACCCGTTTACTTCATAAATTAAACAGTGGCTGGGCCTCTTTCGCTATGGATAAAGAGAAGAAAAAGTTATTTCTTTTAGGTGGGCGAAACATGCAAATCATGGATTTAGCATCAGAAAAACTCACCCCGATTGAATATTTGGCAGAAATGACATTAGATCCTTCGAAGGAACGAGCCTATATGTACGAACGAGTATGTCGCCAGGAATCAGAAAGATTTTACCGTACAGATATGCATGGGGTTGATTGGGCTTCCCTATGCGACCACTATCGAAAATTTTTACCCCATATCAACAATAATTATGATTTTTCAGAAATGCTCAGTGAATTATTGGGGGAACTAAACGTATCTCATACAGGAGGTCGTTATTCTCCTTCTTTGGGAGGAGATTCCACCTCTGATTTGGGGCTGTTGTATTCCATGGAACCGAATGGAGAACAATCTGGATTAGTCATTGAAGAAGTAGTAGAAAAAGGTCCGTTTGACAACGCCCGTTCGCGAGTAAAAAGAGGAGTTGTCTTAGAAAAGATAGACGGAATTTCTGTTGATGGGCTTCACACTTTATTCCCTTTG
>CASFOM010000167.1 GCA_949296295.1 uncultured Alistipes sp.
ACTAATTTTTTTTCCATTATAGTGATAGTACTTGATTTATGCGCAAAAATACAAAAAAATATAATATTCAGTTATTCTTATTCAGAAAAAATATGGTCCACAATATTTTTAAATTTTCCCTTTTTATAAATAGCAAATAGAGACCTCCTTCATGAATTTAACCTCCAATTGACGGGCAATATCCTTAATTACATTTCTCCGTAAATCCAATTCCACAGGTAAATTTGGATCCTGATGAACAGAATTTATACGAGTTCCCACAACAAATTCAATGATATCGTGAGACAAAAGCATTCGTACAAACACGACATCCGTACCATTCCCTTTTACTTCACTACTTTTCAGTAAATCCAACAAAGTTTTTACCCGAGCCAATGTAAGTACTCCTTCCGTAATTAAAGTCACTCCCTTCATGGTAGATATGGGAGGGAGTCCCGATGGATCCCTTTTCATAACCACCGATATCTCTCTATTCAATTCTCTGGCTATAATCTGAGCTGTTGTTCCTCCGCTAATAATGGTATCTCCATCATACCGAGCAATCATATCCGCCAGTTCCTTATCTTTTTCAGCATTGAATGGAGGACCGGATGAAACCAATATTTTCCGAGGCTGACGAAAATAAACGGCAGCACAACTCATATCATTCTTTACAGCAAACAAATCATTGGTTTCTGCCTGATTGATTACCTTACGGACCAGTTCACTGGCAGAGATATTATTTTTTTTCTTAATGGTATCCTGAAGCATTTGCAAAACCCCATCTTTCCCCCAACCAAAAGGCATACGCCGAGTCGCATAACCGGAAAGAGATACCCCATCAGAAAAGATGACAATTCTATCTTCCGCCTGTGCGTCAAATTCCGTAATATATAAAGACAGTTCACGTCCATTAGATACCCGAAAAATATGTTCCGTACGAGGCAATGGCAATATATCTCCATTCCGAAGCAGCACTCGGGGAGGATTTTCAAACTCAACAATTTTCACATGTCCCGTTCGATCCGTATCTATAATAGTAAACGTTGCCTGTTTCACATCGTTCAGGTGTTTTCCCCGGGCAAAAGTATCCACAACGGCCTTGGCTGCACGCAATACAGGCTCATCAGCATAAGTATATCCTATTGCCATAGAAGATATGACAGAAGCGATTACATTGGCTTTAATACCACTTCCCGCACCATCACTAAGAACTTGAATAATCCGGTCTCCTGAACGTTTCTGCAAATAAACGTCTCCAGAAATACTCTGTCCTTTTTCACACAATTGATAACAATCAACCTCTATAAAAAACTTATTGCTGTCCATCGTCAATCGTTTGAGCTTCAATAATGGAATTTAATATGGCCTCTGTCCGAGAGGCATTGCTTCCCAATAAATAAGCTATTTGTTGTACCGTTTCCAGATTATCATTGATTACCTTTCGGGTTCGATTAATAATTTCATCTTTTCGAACATCCAACTGGAATAAGTTTCGCATTAAACCACATACAATCTTATGGGATTGCAAGGGGAAAAGGGTCAATTTAAGCATTCGTCCCTTTATTTGCACATCTCGTTCAAAACTTTCATCACTATCTTGTGCCAAAACAGACTCAATATATTTATGGAACGGAACCACTTGAGAAATCTCTGTCCCTGCCATTCCCGGATTGGCATTATACATCATCTCCACTTCCGGTCCCATCAATATAGCAAAGTTACGATTAGCCTCCATAATTTTCATATCGGAATCTACAATAAATACCCCTGAGGTCAAATGACGAATCAAGGCAGAAAATTTATTTTGCATTATTTTTTGCCGATACCAGGTACACATATTGTCATGGGCTTTTTTTTCAATTACAGCCCGTACAAAATCCTGACAGGTATCATATCCGCAATCCCCACAATTCAAAAGCTCTGCATCAGGATTCATCAAAAATTTTTCAAACATTTTACGATATTCCTCTACACTAAAGGAAGACTTTGACTCGGAAGGATAGAAAACTTTAGAAGTCAAAACATAAGGCAACTCATAAATAGGATGTGTTTTGTTTTCAATATCATATTGACGTAAAGCCATCTTTTTCCCGATTAAATCTTTCTTCTCAATAGCACCACTCCCCTGAAGGCATCCTCCGCTACAAGCATACAATTCCAAAAATAAAGGGACACTTCTAAGTAATGGTTTTTCCAAAGAAGAAAGGACTTTTTTTATCTCGTCTTCCCCTGAATATCGAAAGATCTGCAACCCTTTTTCCTTACACAATTCACGTAATCGTTCATTGAAAATTCCTTCATCAGAGACATATAATGTATCCGTTCGAGCCGCAAAAGGTTCAAAATGATAAGAGGGGACCTGTTGCATTAACTTAGGGTCTATCCCTTCTTGTTGCATCCAAAGTTTTAATTCATTAAATGTAATGGCAGCAGAAATCAATCCCTTGGTTTCTGCCGCTATATCCTTATCCGCAATACAATTACTGATAGAGATAATCCGGACATTCTCGCCATACCATTGTTGAATCATGCGGGCATGTGCTTCAAGAGGAGAAACTAAAGGGATCAAAGAATCAGATAAATGCGGATAACATTTTTGGATATATTTGTTCACTACAGGGCAAAAGGAATAAATGGACAATCCTTCAGTGCGTTTCAAATATTCAACGGTTTCATCCGCAATTTTATTCATTCCCAAAGTAGTCTCACTGACATGAGTAAATCCCAACAGTTTCAAAGCCTCAATCATTCTGAAAGAGGATATTTCCTTAAACTCGGACACCCAGGCAGGAGATAAGGAAGCAACAATAATCGGGTTGTTTTTTATAATTTGTCGAGCTTCTTGTATCTCATTACGGAAAGATACAGCCCCCGAAGGACAAACATCATAACAAGTGCCGCAAGTGATGCATTGATTATCTCGAATACCAATATGATCATCATAATAATCCACAGCCTTTACAGGACAATTCTTCAAACACCTGAGGCAAAATAAACAATTCTCTTGTTCAATAGATATCGTTCCCTGTTTCATACTATTTTGTATTTAATTTTCTCATTAAGATACCCCTTTGTTTATCAAACAAAACGAAGTAAAATAAACAATATGGTAATCTTATTTACAATAACAAAAACAGTTTATCATACGTTCTTACAAAAGTAATATTAATTTTGTAGGTAACAATATTTTAATTCGGAATATCATGTCCCTTAGATTTTTCATTTTTTTAACTATTTTAGGAGGCATCACTACTTCTTTAAGCGCCCAACGTTCAAGGGGTATTTCCGATATAAGATATGAAGTTCGAGGTAGTGATACCTCCTTAGTCATTACCTTGCGAGATATCCCTGTACCCTATTTCAAAAAGAAACGGGATATGCGTATTTATGCCCGTTTGGTCAGAGCAGTAAAACTTACCTATCCTATTGCCTTGGAAGCCAACCGCCGATTAAAAGAAATGGAGGCACATTTAATGACTCTTCCTTCGGAAAAGGAACAACGGATTTACATAAAAAACGTAGAAGATTCTTTAACCAAAGAATATACCCCAATATTAAAAAAAATGTCCATGTATCAAGGGATGGTTCTATTAAAACTGATAGACAGGGAAACAGGAAGAACATCTTTTCGTTTGGTTCAGGAATTAAGGGGTAAATTTGCTGCCTTTTTCTGGCAAGGGATAGCTCGTCTTTTTGGCGCCAATTTAAAGTTGGAATATGACAAGGAAGGAGAAGATGCCCTTATAGAATATTTAATCGGATTATATGAAGCAGGAGAATTATAATTAATTGATTATCCTGAAGGATAATCGAATGCAATTTCTCTTTTTGCATTTTATAAATCTGGCATTTCCGTATAATCCTGTTTTTTTAAATAAGTTTCACGAATTTAAAAAGACGGTTTCACAATACATCCATCCTTCCGCATGGAAATTTCCTTTCCAAAAACTTTTTTCGTACATTTGTGAAATCACATAAACCCATTTTAATTTTATATTTTTTGATTTTGAAGAGAATTCAAGAGACCCCCATAAAAAGGGAAATATCTAAAAGATATTCCCTGTTATTTTTATGATGTTTCTATAAATTACAAATATTGTCTTCAATCGAAAAGAATAAAAAAGAGTATAAAACAAAAATGAAAAGGGAGTTATGTTAACAACCTTTTCACAACAATCAACAAATTATGGAGAGGAATAGTTACGGGCATATAAAATCAATGACCGGTTATGGAAAAAGCGAAATTCTATGCGAAGGGAAAAAAATCACAGTTGAGATAAAAAGTTTGAATGGGAAACAAATGGATTTATCCATAAAATTACCAGCTTCATATCGCGAAAAAGAATTTGATATTCGAAATAAAATCTCAAAAGTTCTGCTTCGTGGGAAAGTAGATGTATTCATTAACGTAGAATTGGTCGAAGACAAGAAACGTATTCCCATTAATGAAGAGGTTTTTCAAGGATATTTTTTACAATTACAACAAATAGCCTCCACCACAGGATTTAATGTTCAAGACGGAAGTGTGGCAAGTGCCATTCTTCGACTTCCCGATGTATTGGTGACAGAAAAAAATAATGTAGATGAAAATGAATGGCAAGCATTGAATCAAGCTATTGAAGAAGCTCTTGAACAAATCAATCAATTTCGTTTACAAGAAGGTCATACGTTAATTACAGATATTTTACGAAGAATTGACCTGATTGAACAATGGCGAGAAGAAATATTACCTTTTGAGAAAGAGCGTATTGAAACCATAAAAAAACGTATTTACGACAATTTATCCACGCTAAATATAGATATTGACAACAACCGATTTGAACAAGAACTAATTTATTATCTTGAAAAATTGGATATTACGGAAGAGATGGTTCGTTTGCAAAATCATCTTGATTATTTTCGCCAGGTTTGCCAAACGGAAGAAGCTCCGGGACGTAAATTCGGATTTATTTGTCAAGAAATTGGGAGAGAGATTAATACCACAGGCTCCAAAGCCAACAAATCTCAAATTCAACGAATTGTGGTGAACATGAAGGATGAATTGGAAAAAATCAAAGAACAACTGTTAAACTTATTATAAGATTATGCTCCATCAAAATAAAGTTTTGATTTTCTCTGCTCCATCAGGAGCCGGTAAAAGTACAATAATCAACTGGTTACTGAAAGAGATTCCTACATTGGAATTTTCAATTTCTGCAACCAGCCGTTCTCCTCGGGGAAAAGAAAAAGACGGAGTTGAATATTATTTCCTTTCAGAAGAAGAATTTAAAAAACGTGTAGACAACGGTGATTTTTTAGAATGGGAAGAAGTTTATTCTGGAAGTTGTTATGGCACTTTAAACTCAGAATTATACCGCATTTGGGATAAAGGGCATATCGTTGTATTTGACATTGATGTACAAGGAGCATTGAATATCAAAAAAATACTGGGAGAAAAAGCATTGTCTATTTTTATCATGCCTCCTTCCATAGAAGAATTGCAACGCCGTCTGGTTGGACGAGCTACTGATACACCGGAAGCTATTGAAAAACGAATAGCAAAAGCAAAGGAAGAAATTTCGTTTCAACCTTATTTTGATGCGACCATTGTCAATGATGATTTAGCTACGGCATTAAAAGAGATTCAAAAAATAGTTTCGGATTTTATAAGGAATTAGAAGTGAAATGGACGGGAAACAAATTCTCCTTTATTTCGGATCATTTAATCCGGTTCACATCGGTCATCTGTTAATAGCACAGGAAGCTTTAATTCGAACGGCTGCTGATGAATTATGGTTTGTTGTATCCCCTCAAAACCCACTCAAAAAAAGTAATGAATTAATCTCCGAAAAACATCGGAAAAAGATGTTGGAGATTGCCATCAAAAATTACAATTTACACCAGATGATGGCATCCGATATTGAATTTGAGTTACCACGTCCTTCTTACACAGCAAATACTCTTCGCGTATTAACGAAAACATATCCGTCCAATCGTTTTGGCATGTTAATAGGAGGAGACAATCTGCAAACCTTTCATCGATGGAAAGAATACGAATATATATTAGAACATATCCCCATTTTTGTATATGCTCGTACCTCTCCATCTCAAGAAAAAATTTCAGAAGCTGTTTTAAAACACCCCCATTTACATTTTTGGGAAAACATCCCTTTACTGGACATCAGTTCTTCCCAAATACGTCAAAATATTCATCGCGGACAACCTTATGATTTATTCCTACCTTATGGAGTAGCCACTTATATAAGAGACTATGGATTATACCGAGACATTACAGAAAATAGAAGAACTCAGTAAACTTATTGAACATTCCCCACAAGATACCACATTATTGATGGAACGGGGACGCCTATACAAAAAAACGGACAATATACGCAAAGCCCTGAATGATTTTATTGCTGTATTGGAAATAGAACCGGGGAATAAAGAAGCTGAAACATACGTTCATATGTTGAATGCCATATTCGAATTCGGTTATACGGAGATATATAATCTGTAATTTTCAGAACTGTTACTCCATACTATCTATGGTCACCCCAGGAAGATCCTGAATGAATTTTACCAATTGATTATTATCGGAATATCCTTTGGTCTTTACAATCAGATTGACACGATACATTTCCCGTTCCCCCAATGCAATAACATCCGTATGATAACTAACCAAATAATAATCGCGTGCATGAATCTCAGCCATTACTTTTTGAAGATTGGACACATCAGGGGTTGAAAATGTAATGGCAGAAGAATGAATCGTCAATTTCCGAAACAACAAAGTCATTATTTCCAATCCTAATAATGTCAATAATGCAGCAGCAATTCCCACACCATACATACCTCCTCCTACAGCCAATCCTATTCCGGAAGTTGCCCATAATCCTGCAGCCGTAGTCAATCCACGAACAAACTGTTTTTGAATGATAATGCTTCCTGCTCCGATAAACCCAATCCCTGACACCACTTGAGCCGCTACTCTACTGACATCCCAGGACATTCCCGGCTTTCCAAAAATTTCCGTAAATCCATACTGAGAAACAATCATGAACAAAGCACTTCCCATAGAGACTAAAAAATGAGTTCGCAATCCCGCCTCTTTAGCTCTATATTCACGATCCAATCCAATAACAGCTCCCAAAAGAGCTGCTACTGAAAGGCGTAGTATAAATTCCCAGACCATATCATATATGTCTAAATATGCACAGATTCATCATATGCCGCAGCAGCTGCTTCCATGACAGCTTCACTCAATGTTGGATGAGGATGAATCGTATGAATGATATCCATTGCTTTAGCTTTCATTTTAAGAGATATACCGGCTTCCATAATCATCTCTGTAACATGAGTACCGATAAAATGGGCACCTAACAGAGAATCGTCGGAACGATTGAATATCAACTTGATAAAACCATCTTTATTTCCAATGGCAGTAGCTTTACCGGATGCCGTATAAGGAAATTTTCCTATTCTGATATCGTATCCCTGTTTCACTGCTTCCCTTTCTGTCATTCCAATAGAAGCTATTTCCGGAGATGTATATACACAAGAAGGGATATTCTTATAATCAATAGGTTGAGGAGACAATCCAGCGATGGCTTCCACACAACATATGGCTTCTGCCGAAGCGACATGGGCCAATGCAGGAGTAGCAATAACATCCCCAATGGCATATATGCCTGGGATATTGGTCCGATAATACTCATCTGTTACGATTTTCCCCCGTTGTATTTCTACACCTACTGTTTCCAATCCCATATTTTCTAAATTGGCAACCACTCCCGCAGCAGACAGAACAATATCTGCTTCAAGTATTTGCGTTCCTTTAGGTGTCTCAACAGTTACTTTGCATTTTTCTGAAGAAACATCCACTTCCTTTACGGCAGTACCTGTCATAAACGACAGCCGTTTTTTACGAAAACATCTTTCAATATATTTCGATACATCTTCATCTTCCAAAGGGACAAGATTAGGCAGATACTCAACAACAGTCACCTTTGTCCCCAGTGTATGATAAAAGTCAGCCAATTCTACTCCTATTGCACCAGAACCAATAACAATCATACTTTCAGGTTGTTTTTCAAGAGCCAATGCCTGTCGGTAAGAAATAACTTTCTCTCCGTCAATAGGAATTCCCGGCAATACCTTAGGACGCGCACCTGTAGCTATAATAATATGAGACGCCTTTATCTCCTGTGTGGCTCCATCGTCAAGAAGGACATTGACTACTCCCGGTGTTTGAATAGTAGCATACCCTTTTACCACTGAGATTTCATGTTTATTAAGCAAGAACTGAACCCCTTTACTCATTGTTGCGGACACCTCTCTGCTACGAGATATAATTGTACCAAAATCGGGAGTTACAGTTCCTTCTATATGTATGCCGTATGCCTCTGCAGACCGTATTTCCTGATAGGCATGAGCACTGCGTAATAGTGCTTTTGTAGGGATACATCCCCAATTCAAACAAATTCCACCTATTTCTGCCCGTTCTATAACGACCACTCTTTTTCCCAATTGTGCTGCACGTATGGCAGCAACATATCCACCAGGACCACTTCCTATAACGGCTATATCAAAATTCATATAAACAGTTTTTATTCTATTACTACACAAAGTTAGCCAAGAAATACAAAAAAAGCAATCAAAGGGACGGGAAAACAGGCGTTTTTTATAATGACTCTACCACCATAATTACCGACGAGGTTGTTATTTTGAGAACTCGGATACATAATATTTCACTGTTCTTATCCTCAATATTTGGATTTTGCCAATTTATACATAACAAAGGAGGTGTGTCAAATTTATGGTTTGACACACCTCCTTGCACCATCATCAATCAATACTTTATATCTTTAATATATCGGGATGAACGAGGATTTTGATAAGGATTAAATTCAAACCTCCTTTTAGGAGGTGCAGCTTCTATCTTTACTCCCTCTTGAGAAGGTGCAGTAAAAATACGACCGGTATTAAAATAGTAACCTCTTGCATCTCCATTTTTAACAGGTAAATGGAAATATTCAATTTGAGCCGTTACATACATACGTTTTGAAGGTCGAGCTTTTAAAGAAGCCAATAAATCCAACATATCGCTTCGATACAATACATGCCATGGAGATTTATCAGATACTCCCGTTCCTGAAGATAAAATAGCCTGTTTTATCATTCTCATCTGATAACTGTATCGTTTGGCCAAATCCGTCTTGCCGGACATCTGATAAATATAAGTCAAGAAATTGATAAAATTCATACTGAACGGTTCACTTTCCAAGGATAAAGAACAGAATCGTTCTACCTGTTCGAACAATTCAGGAGAAAGCATTAAACTGTCTTTATTTTGGCTTAAAACCATAGCCAAACTATCGCTGTAAGCTCGTATTTTCAGCGGCTGATAATCAGGGCTGAATGAATATCCATAATAAAGGTGTCGATAATCTTCCAGATTAAGAGTAGTATCACCTTCTCGATATCTGGAAAACAACTTGGGATAAAAATACGGAGATGTATCCGTATTGATTTCTACAAAAATTTTCTCATAATCCGGAGCAGCAGGATAGAGTGTTTCAGAGGATTGATTTTGAGCAAAAAGAGTCGGAACTCCCATACAAGCCCCGACTGCTATAACCAATACCTTTCCAATAGTATTTCGGAAAGTTTTACAAAGAATATTTTTCGATTTGTGTTTGAATTTTAGCATATACTTTTTCACTGACAGGAACAAGTGGCAGACGCAACACATTTTCAATTAGTCCTTTACAATGCAGAGCAGCCTTTACACCGGCTGGATTTCCTTCTTCAAAAAGAGCGTCTGTCGCTTCCACCAATTTCATATAATGAACGCGAGCAACCTGTGGTTTATTATCCAAGGCAGCATGAATCATCTCACAAAACAGTTTTGGGAAGACACCTGCAGCAACGGAAATTACACCATCTCCCCCCAATCCAATCAGGGAAGTTGCCAAATTATCATCACCAGAGATAACTAAAAAATCTTTCGGTTTATCACGAAGAATATAAGCTGCTTGAGACAAATTACCAGATGCTTCCTTAATTCCAATAATATTTGGGAAATCATGGGCTAACCGTAAAGTCGTTGCCGCCGAGATGTTACTTCCTGTACGTCCAGGAACATTATACAAAATGACGGGCCAGGCAGAAGCCTCTGCAATAGCCTTGTAATGAGCATAAATTCCCTCCTGAGAAGGTTTGTTATAATAAGGAGATACAGACAATATTGCATTTATACCTTCTACGTTCAAAGAGGAAATTTGACGGATTACTTCTGCAGTATTATTTCCTCCCACACCATAAACAATAGGTTTTCTACCCTTGTTTTTTTGAATAACGAATTGCAGGACTTCATTCTTTTCTTCAGCAGTCATTGTTGCACTTTCCCCCGTTGTACCCAATACCACCAAGTAATCTACACCACCTGCAATATCATACTCTATCACTCTTTCTAAAGCAGGAAAATCAACTTTCCCAGCGACATCAAAGGGTGTAACCAAAGCAACACCTACACCTCTCAGGCTATTTTCTACCATTTTAATTTTGTTTTTGTACGATTTTCATTCCTGTTTCGATAGCTTTTTCATTGGCAGGAATCGTAGCATGTACCCGTTCAGGAAGAGACTTTCTCAAGCCTTTACGGATACTTTCCGAAGAAAGCAGCGGAGGCAATACTTTCAATAAAGCTCCCAACACAATCATATTGAATACCCGTACATTACCTGTTTCAGCAGCTTTCTCTGCCGCTTCAACCGAAAAAATACGAATATCGGATCGTTGTGAAGGACGAGTAATGCCGTTAGGATCATACAATAATATCCCGCCTTTTTTTACTTTTTCTTCAAATTTATCCAGCGACTGTTGATTCAAAGCTACCACCACGTCATATTCATGGATAACAGGAGAACTGATGGGTTGGTCACTGATAATTACGGTTACATTAGCTGTACCTCCCCGCATTTCCGGTCCATATGAAGGCATCCATGTAACTTCCTGGCCTTGCATGACAGCCGAATAAGCTAAAATTTTCCCTAAGGACAATACACCTTGTCCGCCAAATCCTGCAAT
>CASFOM010000168.1 GCA_949296295.1 uncultured Alistipes sp.
AACATTATAACAAAGGAAAATTAATTATCGACAGAGATGGGCTAAAAAACAGCACAAAAGATTAGATTCCGGGAATACACAGGAATTGCCTTGTTGTTGATGCTGTTGTTTAATCGACTGCAGATAAACGGTTATTTTAATATCATCCCCCCTTTTACGCCAAAAATCATGAAATTCAAAACGCTCCTGCTCTTTTCCTTACTTCTTGGTTCCGGAATCATAAACCATCTGCCTGTTTCTGCCCAAACATCTTCCGAAGAAAAAAATACACGGGTGCGAGGTATTGTAGTAGATTCAATGACCAACGAACCCTTAGTCGGCGCATTGGTATCAATAGTGGGAACAACCACAGGAGGAGCCTTGACCAATGAAAAAGGAGAATTCTTATTGTCAGGGTTGGTCAAGAATGAAATGAACCTAATAGAAACCAGCTACATGGGTTATAAAAACGACACCATCGCTTTCAAACCCCTGCGTAATCAAAACCAACTGGTTCGATACATCAGACTTATCCCAACCTCTTTGGATGCTGGAGAAGCAACCGTTCAGGGAGCAGCCGTAATGACCTTGCAAAAAGGGGATACTACCCAATATAATGCAATCGCTTTCAAGGTAAATCCCGATGCTACCGTAGCCGAATTACTCAAAAAAATGCCCGGTTTTTTAGTCAAAGACGGAATAGCGGAAATACACGGGAAAGCCGTACAACGAGTATATGTCGATGGAAAAAGCTATTTCAGAAACGCTCCTCAGGAAGCGCTGAAAAGCCTCCCGGCTGATGCCGTCGAAAGTATACAGGTATATGACGAAAAAACCGACGATGCCAAATTTACCGGATACGATGACGGTACCCGTATAAAAACACTGAACATCGTCACTAAAGCGAAGAAAAAACAAAGCTATTTGGGGGAATACACCCTCGCCGGAGGATGGAAGGATAAATACATGGCCCGGGCAAATACCAACCTATTTCGTGAAAACCATCGATATACCCTGCTTGCAGGAGCTAACAATATCAATCAATCCAGTACAGGTGGAGGCTTCTCTTTCTCTGGAGGTGTAGGAGAAGGAAGCGCTGCGGGTGTCAGGGCCAACTACTCCGGAGAAATAGGAAACCGGGGAAAAAAACATATGGATATCAACGCTTCATACTCCTATGACAATACCCGGAATGAAACCGATTATTGGAACAGACAAACATACTTCTCTACGGAACAATTTGATTCCAGACAAAATGAAAACCAATATAATAACCGGAACAATAATAACTCTCACAGGTTCAACATGAATGTAATTGGACAACCGAACAACAAGAACCGCATTACATTCAGACCTTCCATCTCTTTTAATAACAGCGGAGCAAACTCTTATTCTTCCATGCTAAACCTGTTAAATGGAAATATGTCCAACTATTCTTCTTCCCTCGGAAATCAACAAAGCAACAACTACCAGATAATTTCCGATATTGGATGGCAATACAATATAAACAGGAAACAAAACTTCAGCATTACCATATCCACAAATGTTTCAGACAGAAACAGCTCCAATGTAATTACCGGAAAAAATCTTTTTTACAGACAAGAGGTATTAATTGACTCCATACTCAATCAAAATACGTTGAACTCTGGAAGAAATAATACTATGACCGCCAGAATCGGATACAACTTTGTAGTGAACCAAAAATCTCGGATAAACATATTCTACAATGGTAGTTATAACTGGAGCAACTCCGATAAAAAAACATTCCTTTTCGATGAAAAAACCGGTATGTATGCGGAATTAGTCCCTGAATTAACCAACCTACTCAACAACAAATTTATTTCCAACAATGTCGGAATGGGATACTCTTTCAATATCAAGGACAAAACAAGCTTCAGTATAAATGCAGGATATACCAATGCTACTCAAAAAAACAAACAATTTTCAATCGAAGAAGAAAATTTCAATTATAGCTTCAACTCTTTTAACTTCTTCTCTTCCATAAATTTTCGATTCAACCAATACAAAAATCTCATCATATCCTCCGGAGGAAATTCCTCTTCTCCGCCTCCTCTTTATTTACAGAATGTCATCAACAATGACAATCCTTTACAAGTCCAGAAAGGAAATCCCAACCTAAAACAAAATTTCAACTATAACTTAAACTGCTATTATACAAAAAACAATATCGAAAAATCTTCTCATTTTTCCTGGAGGATCAATTACTCTTCCTCTTTCAATAATGTAACTCAAAATACCCTGTTCGTTTCCAGAGATACCATAATTAATGGCGTTTCCATTCAAAAAGGAGCTTCCATTACCGAACCCGTCAACATAAATGGAAAATTCAACATATCTACCGGGGGCAGTTACGGAAAAATGATAAAAGCCATTAAATGCAATATAAACATATCTGCTTCATACTCTTTCAATAGAAATCCTGCCGTACAAAACAATATCTCCTATTTCGCCAGAAACCATACAGGACGTGTCGATTTAGGCCTTTTCAGTAATATTTCTGAAAAAATAGATTTCTCTTTTAATACAGGAGCCAGCTTCAGCTATGCTGACGCTTCAAATGGATATACCCCGGGAAATACATATTGGGACGCTTTCGCTTCTTCCACCTTTAACTGGATATTCTTTCACGGATTTTTTTTCAGAGCCAATTATAATTACTCCTGTCAATATCACTCCAATGGAAATACAGAAAATCCGGATTATCACCTGCTGAATCTATCCATAGGAAAAAAATTCTTCAAAAAACAGAATATGGAAATCAGACTCAGCGGATATGACCTGCTCAACCAAACACAAAGTTATTCCCATAACGTGACGGCTTCATACATCCAGGATTCAAGACAAACGGTAATCAAAAGAATATTCCTCCTTTCCTGTTCCTATAAATTCAACACAATGGGAAGACAATAATACACCCCTTCGTCATGCTTTGACCAACCTAATTTTTTATTTATGCGAAGTTTTGTATATTTGTACCGGAACATGACAAAAAAGGGTGAAAGATTCATGTTCCTCACAATTTTTCAACTAAAATGGAGTTTAAAATTAGAAGACGTACACGAAAACTACCCATCACCAAAATATGGATAGGGTTCGTCATCTTGATTTTAATCATTGTTTTATTTTTTAAAGCATAACAGCCATGTTAGGTATCTCTTTTTTCAAATGTCCGAAACCCCGTCAATTCAATTATAAACCGCTCTACTACGATCCAAAAAAAGAGGAATGGGAAGAGAAAAAACGTAGAGTGTTGGGCGAAGAGGCCTTGGCCGACGAAGATAAAAAACAGGAAAAATATGTTCCCGGGTCTTATATACAAAAGGCTCGGCTGAACAGAATCACTGCGGAACCTGAAAAAAAACAGAAACAAAATACTTTTATCATTCGTTTCATCATCGTTTTGGCGCTCCTTTTTATCATCGCCTATTTCATTATAAACTCCCAGTGGTTGGACGCATGGTTGGAATATACCATAAGCGCTTCTACTGCTGGTCAATAATTTCCGGATAAGATACAAAATGTCAAACGTCATAGAGATATTATCGGAATATGTCGCCAATCAGATAGCTGCGGGAGAGGTAGTCCGAAACGGGGCTTCTGTGGTCAAGGAATTAATGGAAAATGCCATCGATGCCGGGTGCTCCTGGATAATTGTCCGAATACAAAAAGGAGGAATGGACTACATACAAGTGGCCGATGACGGAAAAGGGATGAGCTACGATGATGCCTTAACCGCATTTTCCAGACACGCTACTTCCAAAATCAAAAATATTGACGACATTTTCGCAATAAACACCTTCGGGTTTCGGGGTGAAGCACTACCTTCCATCGCTTCCGTCGCAGAAGTGGAATTGAAAACATGTCGCGAAGAAGACGAAATAGGAACAAAAATAGAAATAAACGGAGGAGAAGTGGTGAACCACTGCTACGAAGCAGCCCAAAAAGGAACCCAGATTATTGTAAAAAACCTCTTTTACAACATCCCGGCCCGAAGAAAACACCTCAAAAGCCCCGACAGAGAAGCACGACTGATCCTCGATGAATTCATGAAGATTGCCCTGTCAGATCCCAATATCGCATTCTTCTTCTACAACAACG
>CASFOM010000169.1 GCA_949296295.1 uncultured Alistipes sp.
CGATTTTTCTACGACATCTACCCCTTCGTCATAACGGGATAACCCCTGATAGAAGATACTTGCCACAGGACCGCGGGTATTACGGCATACTTCTTTAGCCGCTTCTATCCCCCCAGTGGACAATGCGTTTTCAATATTCGTCAACAATTTTTTGGTATTGGTCGTAGCCAGATTCAGGTAAAGAACGCGCTCGATAACGATCGCCAAACCCAAAATCAAACACAACAGAATCGGCGCCATCCAGATAGCACCCCCGTCCAAAAATTGTTTCTTCAATACCTGGTGCATCGGAGTTCCCTCAACAGCGGTTTCAGAATTAGCAGCCGTTTGTTCGGTCTGAGCTTCGGCCCCCTGAGCGGAAACTGTCGTTACAGAAGAGAAGGTAAGAACACCAACAACTGTTAAAATTGCGAAAAGCTTTTTCATGATAAAAAACACTTGTTTTTGAATTAGTACTTCTTTTATTGATTAATATTGATTTCACTTTTTTTCATATCGTAAAAGCAAAGATACTTTTTTTTTTTTTAAAATCGATACTTTAATACGTCTAAAATCAGTTTTTATTGCATTTTTTTTCCACACCCCTCTTTTGTGTTAAATAAACAAAAAATTATCAGTAAAAATGTTAAAAAAATCACATAAATTATTCCCTTTATCAACTTATTTCCTCTATTTATACATGATATAACAACATTAGCTCTGTTCTCCCCGTATCGATGTCCGAAGTTGCTCTGCAATCTGTTTCTCGGTGAATGCTCCTCCTAACAAATACATCAACTTGGTAACTGCTGCCTCCGTAGTCATATCTCTACCGCTTATTACACCTATATTTTGTAGAACCCGTCCAGTATCATAAATATCCATATTAACCGTTCCTGTGGGACATTGAGTAACATTTAAAACAACAATGCCTCGTTTTACCGCATTTTCCAATTCTCGTAAAAACCATGGGTAAACAGGGGCATTACCTGAACCATAGGTTTCCAACACAACCCCCTTTAATTCTGGCACATGAAGTATTGCGTGAAGCATAGATTCCGATAAACCGGGAAACAACCGAATAATCTGGACATCACAACACAAACACGTTACAACATCAAAAGACGGAAGAAAAGCATCCACCTTACGAATAAAATTATCATTGTAATGAATATCTATACCTGCTTCTGCCAATGGTGGATAATTATAAGAACGAAAAGCATTGAAATGGTCCGCATTAGCTTTTACTGTACGATTCGCCCGGAACAATGTATTTTCAAAATAGATACAAACTTCTGGAACTACGGCTTTCCCATCCCGCTTGGCTGCTGCTATCTCAATAGCTGTAATAAGATTCTCTTTCCCATCTGTACGCAAGATGCCAATAGGAATCTGACTGCCTGTAAAAATAACAGGTTTATCTAAATTCTGCATCATAAAACTAAAAGCGGATGCCGTATAAGACATCGTGTCCGTACCATGCAAAATAACAAACCCATCATATCCATGATACCGTTCCTTTATAATACGTGCCAATACCCCCCATTGCTCAGGGGTTACATTGGAAGAATCAATGACAGGATGAAAGGAATAAGTATCCACCTTGATTCCCAACTTTTTCAACTCAGGAACTTCTGTTTCAATCTGTTCAAAATTAAATGGAGCCAAAGAACCCGTTTCTGGATTCGTTTTCATTCCAATAGTTCCTCCTGTATAAACAATTAAAACAGATTTTTCCATAATTTATATTATCCGAAAACGAAACAAAGATATAACATTATTTTGCTCAGTATTCTTTAATTTCCTCTTTTCATGTAAGATTTAACAAAGATTTTGCATTACGAGTAGTAACCATAGCTACCTCTTCTACACTAATTCCTTTTATTTGAGCAATTTTTTCGGCAATTAACGGAATATATTTAGCCTGGTTACGCTGACCTCGATAAGGCACTGGCGCCAAATAAGGGGCATCGGTTTCCAAAACAATATGCTCTAACGACATCTCTTTTACAATAGCTGGTAATGAAGAATTTTTAAACGTAACAACTCCTCCAATACCAAACAGGAATCGCCCTGTCTTACTCAAATTCTTATAATCCTCCATTGTTCCACTAAATCCATGAAAAATTCCTTTTAAATCAGGATAACCCGATACCATATCTATCATGGCTCCATAAGCATCTCGAGTATGAAGCAAAACAGGTAAGTCGTGTTGAATGGACAAGTCAAATTGACAAGCCAAAACCTCTTTTTGTTGCTCAATAAATTCTCGACTCCAATAAAAATCCAACCCTATTTCCCCTACAGCAACAAAAGGGACTGGAGGACAACTAAGATAATGAGCCACTCGATCCAATTCTTCTTTTATTGAAACACCTTCTGTTATACTCGTCGGATGAAATCCCATGGCAGCGTAACAAGTTCCCGGAAACAATGAGGCCAAATGCAACAATCTTTCATGACTGTGACTATCAATAGCCGGTAAAACCATTCGCGTCACTCCTGCTTTACAATCTTCTTCCAATACTTCAGAATAATCGAATTGAAAACGCTCGTCAAACAAATGATAATGAGTATCTATAAATTCCATATTTTTCCTCCACTATCGCAACTTAATATACATACCTCCCATAATCGATTTAAGAATACCTCTCAATTCCATATTAGTCAATAACACATTAGCTTTTGAAACATCAAATCCACAAAGTGCCGTAATATGGTCTATCGCTATTCGCTCATAACTGTCAAAAAGAGTATAAATCATTCGTTCTTCTTCACTCATTTCCACCGGAGACAAGAGAGAAGAAACAGATTGAGTCCGCTTCCAATTTAATGCATATTCAAGATCCTCTACATCAGTTAATAAAATAGCTTTGTTCCTCCTCAATAATTCAATATTGCCGGCACTTTTTACATCCGACAGCCGAGCAGGAAAGGTAAACACTTCTCTGCCGTAACTGTCTGCAATATCCGCTGTAACCAATGAGCCTCCTTTTATTGGAGATTCCACAATAATAGTTCCTACCGTCAAACCTGCAATAATTCGATTTCGTTCTAAAAAACGATACGGTTGCGCATCTGTTCCTGAAGAATACTCTGAAACAATAACTCCTCCCTTTCGAACAATATCTTCCGCCAATGACCGATGATCCGACGGATAGATACGATCTAATCCATGAGCTACCACTGCAACTGTTTTTAATCCATATTTCAAAGCAGAACGATGTGCTACTCCATCAATACCATACGCTAAACCACTTACAATAATCGCATCAGGATAGTATTCTGCTATCTGTGCTATGATATTTTCACAATTAACCTTTCCTATATCCGACATCCGGCGAGTTCCTACTACTGCAATCATCTTAGGATTCGAAAAGTCCAACTGAACATCTCCTTTAGTGTATAATAACAACGGGGCATCCTCACAACACGCTAAAGAGTCCGGATAACTTTCTGTCCCATAAGCCAACAGTCGTATTCCATAACGTTCTACAAACTGACATTCTCGCAAAGCCCGTTCTCTATCAAAGCTTCTCAATAATCGTTGCGCTACTTCCTCTTTCAACTCTCCTTGAGTAACAAGTTCTTCTTGTGTAGCGGACAATATAGCCGAAACAGAACCCAGCGAATGAATCAAATGGATGGCTGTCCGACTATTAATAGCAGACAAAGAAAGGGTTATATAATCTACTAATAATGAATTCATCGGGAAGAACGGTCACGTAACTTTAAAAAAAAACGACTCATCAATTCCGCACATTCAACTTGACATATTCCCTTCGTTACAACGGTCTTCGGATGCATCAGATTTTTCGGCACTAAAGAATACCCCATCTTATCATCCGAAGCACCATAAACCACCCGATCAATCTGTGCCCAATATAAAGCGGCTGCACACATGGGACATGGTTCTAACGTGACATATAAAGTACATCCTTTCAAATATTTACTTCCCAAATAAGCCGATGCCGATGTAATCGCCTGCATCTCTGCATGAGCTGTAGGATCACACAACTGTTCCGTTAGATTATGAGCAGAAGCGATAATCCGATCTCCTGCTACAATAACAGCCCCCACTGGCACCTCTTCTGCTTCAAAAGCCTTCCGAGCTTCTGACAATGCGTAATTCATATAAATATTATCCGAATGCTTAGTCTTCTGCATTAATTTACTACTTTTGTAACACTTTAATCAATGACAATACATTATTCTCAATGATTTCACCGAGTAAAATTAATTAAAAATAAATATTCGACAATGTATAGGACACACACTTGCGGAGAACTTCGCCGCAAAAACCTGTCGGAAGAGGTTACTTTGGCAGGATGGGTTCAAAAAATCAGGTCGTTGGGGGCCATGACTTTTATTGACTTAAGAGACCGGTATGGTATCACTCAGTTAGTTATCGAAGAACATTCCGCGCCTGAAGTTAAAGAAGCGGCTCAACATCTTGGACGCGAATTTGTAATACAGGTTTCTGGGAAAGTAATTGAAAGAGCGGCTAAAAACGATAAAATTGAAACAGGGGAAATTGAAGTAGCCGTATCCAAATTAACTTTATTGAACGCCTCTCTCACGCCTCCATTTACCATAGAAGACAACAGTGATGGAGGAGACGAACTCCGAATGCGATATAGATACCTCGACTTGCGCAGAAATCCATTAAAAAATGCCATGATTCTTCGCCATCGTATGGCTCAAGAAATTCGGACTTTTTTAGATTCCAAGGGATTTCTTGAAATAGAAACTCCTTATCTAATCAAATCTACCCCTGAAGGGGCTCGTGACTTCATCGTCCCTTCCCGAATGAATCCGGGGGAATTTTATGCTTTGCCTCAATCGCCACAAACATTCAAACAACTGTTGATGGTAGCAGGATATGACCGCTATTTCCAAATCGTACGATGCTTCCGGGATGAAGATTTGAGAGCAGACAGGCAACCTGAATTTACACAGATTGACTGTGAAATGTCTTTTGTGGAACGAGACGATGTATTGGAAGTTTTTGAGGAACTGGCCAAGACCATGTTTAAAAATATCAAAGGCATTGAATTCAATGAGCCATTTCCTCGTATGAGTTATAACGATGCTATGGAATATTATGGATGTGATAAACCGGATATTCGTTTCGGCATGAAAATCAATAATATTACCAAGGACATACAAGGAAAGGGATTTTCTGTTTTCGATACGGCTGAATACATTGGCGCCATCTGTGCTGAAGGTTGCGCGGGATACACCAGGAAACAATTGGACGGACTGACCGATTTCGTTAAACGCCCTCAAATCGGAGCCAAGGGATTGGTATATATTAAATGCGAAGCCGATGGGAGCTACAAATCAAGTATTGATAAATTTTATTCTCAGGAAGATTTGGCCCGAATCGCAATGAAAATGCAGGCAAAAAAAGGAGATTTAATTTTAGTGCTGAGTGGAGAAAAGAAAAAAACCTTAGCCGCCCTTTGTGCCCTTCGCCTTGAAATGGGAGACCGTTTATCTTTACGTGACAATACAACATACGCTCCGCTGTGGGTAGTCGATTTCCCTCTGTTGGAATGGGACGAAGAAAGTGGACGATTCTTTGCCATGCATCACCCATTTACATCTCCTAACTTGGAGGATTTGGAATTATTCTCTTCTGATCCGGGGAAAGTTCGTGCAAACGCTTATGATTTCGTAATCAATGGTGTAGAAGTAGGAGGCGGATCCATCCGAATTCACGATTCAAATATTCAAAAGAAAATGTTTGATGTATTGGGATTTACCCCTGAAGAAGCAGAAAAACAATTTGGATTCCTGATGAATGCCTTTAAATTTGGAGCTCCTCCTCATGGAGGATTAGCATTTGGATTCGATCGATGGTGTTCTTTATTTGGGGGTAGCGAATCCATCCGTGACTATATCGCTTTTCCAAAAAACAACTCAGGACGTGACACCATGATTGACTCTCCTTCTTCCGTTTCAGAACAACAATTGAAAGAATTATCCATACAAGTCTCCAAATAAAACTTTTAAGACTTAAAAAAGATAGGCTGCATCGTAATTATAATGCAGCCTATCTTTTTTATAAAACAAGCAATCAAGCATTCAATATTTCCAAAATTTTAATTGCCGCAGTAGTTACCGGAGTTCCTGGTCCAAAAATAGCTGCTGCTCCTGCCTTATACAGAAAATCATAATCCTGATGAGGAATAACCCCTCCTACTATCACAACAATATCCTCCCGACCTAAGGCCTTAAGAGCTGCGACTATTTGAGGAACAAGCGTTTTATGACCTGCTGCCAATGATGATACCCCTACCACATGAACGTCATTTTCAACAGCCTGTTTAGCAGCTTCCTCTGGCGTCTGGAAAAGAGGTCCCATATCTACATCAAAACCGATATCCGCATAACCTGTAGCTACAACTTTAGCTCCCCGGTCATGACCGTCTTGACCTAACTTCGCGATCATAATACGCGGTTGACGTCCTTCCTTCTTTGCGAACTCTTCGCATAACGTCTTAGCTTTTACAAAATTATCGTCGTTTTTCACTTCTGAAGAATAAACACCTGATATAGAACGAATAACCGCATTATAACGGCCTACTATCTTCTCACAAGCATCTGAGATTTCTCCCAATGACGCACGAACCTTAGCTGCCTCAACAGCTAATTCCAACAAATTTCCCTGACCGGTTTTCACACATTCCGTAATAGCATCCAAGGCTGCTTTTACCTTAGCTTCATCCCGATTAGCCCGTAACGCTTTCAATCGTTCAATCTGTGAAAGACGTACTGCCGTATTATCCACATCAAGAATATCTATTGGATCTTCTTTGTCCAAACGATACTTGTTCAAACCCACAATAGTATCATTTCCCGAATCAATACGAGCTTGTTTCCTTGCGGCAGCTTCTTCAATACGCATCTTGGGAATCCCCGTTTCAATAGCTTTGGCCATACCCCCCAGCTCTTCAACTTCTTCAATCAAAGACCATGCTCTTTCTGCTATTTCCTTGGTCAAAGACTCTACATAATAAGAACCTGCCCAAGGATCAACTACACGAGTAATATTGGTTTCTTCCTGAAGATAAATCTGAGTGTTCCGAGCAATACGAGCAGAGAAATCGGTAGGCAAAGCAATCGCTTCATCCAACGCATTAGTGTGCAGGGACTGGGTATGCCCAAGGGCTGAAGCGGTGGCCTCAATAGCTGTACGAGCTACATTGTTAAACGGATCTTGTTCTGTAAGAGACCAACCGGAGGTTTGAGAATGAGTACGTAAAGCCAAACTCTTCGGATTTTGCGGGTTAAACTTCTTAACTATTTTAGCCCATAACAATCGGGCTGCCCGCATCTTGGCTATTTCCATAAAATGATTCATACCAATAGCCCAGAAGAATGACAAACGAGGAGCAAAAGTATCTACTGCCATCCCGGCATTTACTCCTGTCCGCAAATATTCCAATCCATCGGCCAAAGTATAAGCCAATTCTATATCGGCAGTAGCTCCAGCTTCCTGCATATGATATCCGGAGATAGAGATGGAATTGAATTTAGGCATATATTTGGACGTATATTCAAAGATATCCGCTATAATCCGCATGGAAAATTTAGGAGGATAAATATACGTATTACGGACCATAAACTCTTTCAAAATATCATTCTGAATAGTACCACTCAACTGTTCCAAAGAGCATCCTTGTTCCAAACCGGCTACAATATAAAATGCAAGTACCGGCAATACAGCTCCGTTCATGGTCATAGAAACAGACATCTTATCCAAAGGAATACCATTGAACAATACTTTCATATCTTCTACGGAACAAATGGATACCCCTGCCTTACCTACATCTCCTACAACCCGGGGGTGATCTGCATCATAACCTCGATGAGTGGCCAAGTCAAAAGCAACGGAGAGTCCTTTCTGACCGGATGCTAAATTACGACGATAAAAAGCATTGGATTCTTCCGCTGTTGAAAAACCTGCATATTGACGAATAGTCCATGGACGCATTACGTACATGGTACTATACGGACCTCGAAGGAAAGGAGGGATTCCTGCTGCATAATTTAAATGTTCCATCCCTTCCAAATCTTCAACAGAATAAGTCCCCTTGACAGGAATCTGTTCCGGAGTCATCCATTCATTTGCTCCTTCGCCAGCTTCTTGACGAGCACAGCAGGACTGTACCGTACCCGTATTTTTTATATCTGAAAATTTCGCTCTCATAATTTTACTCTCTTTCATTAAATGCCTAACTCCTTTTGGTATGCCAATAAAGTCTCTAACACGTTAGACTTCACACTGATATAATGATTGATCCCGGCACTTTCCAATTCAGGACGACAAGCAGGATCTCCTGCAACAACCAATAAAGCTTTGTCTCCTATACGTTGTTTTGCTTCCGGGGCCAAAGTTGCATATTCATCATCAGAGGAACAAATAACAATTATTTCTGCCTGTGCATCCATAGCTGCCTGAACCCCCTCTTCTACAGAAGCGAACCGATTGTTGTCGATAACACGGAAACCTGCACAAGCAAAGAAATTACAAGCAAATTGAGCACGAGCACGAGCAAATGCCAAACTTCCAACAGTCAGCATAAATACTTTAGGAGCTTTTCCACTCCGGTCCGTTTTTAAGCGCAATGCTTCAAATGGCATTGATAATCGATAAGGACGTAAAACACGAATTCCCTCCATTGGGGCATGACCACAACAACATGTCGGAGCTTTCGGCGTTACAGTAGATTCTGTGATACAATCTGCTGCCGTTTCATTAAAATTAGGATATTGGTTGGTCCCTAACAATATCTGACGACGAGTAGCCAAATTTTTATCATTTTTCGCTGCACTCGATTCTATCAAATCAGGAATAAACCCAGATTTGAATGCTTCTACATATCCACCCTTATCCTCTATTTCCCGGAACAAAGACCACGCATGTTCTGCAATAGACTGTGTCAAATTTTCAATGTAATACGAACCGCCTGCCGCATCTGTTACCCGATTCATGTGAGACTCTTCTTTCAACAATAACTGTACATTGCGAGCTATACGGGTTGAAAATTCTGTCGGCGTTTCAAAAGCTTGATCAAAAGGAGTTACTTCTATGGAAGAAACTCCGGCAATAGCAGCACTCATCGCTTCCGTAGTACCTCTCAACATATTCACATAAGGATCATAAACAGTAGTATTATATTGAGAAGTAATGGCATGTGCACGCATTTTGACAGCACATCCCCGAGAAGGATGGTATTCTGATGCAATATTAGCCCACAACATACGAGCTGCCCGAAACTTGGCTATCTCCATAAAATAATTCGAACTAACCGAAAAATTGAATTTAATCGCAGGGGCTACCTGATCCACGGAAAGTCCTGACTCAAGTAAACGAACAATATATTCATGAGCTACTGATAAAGTCAATGCCAATTCCTGAACAATCGTTGCTCCGCATGAATTAAAGACTTGACCATTGACTGTCACAAAACGCATCCTTTTATAAGGAGAGGATTTTTCTATTAAATTCTTGATTTTTGACAAATCACCACATTCTCTACCCTTCAATGAGAATTTCTTGATCAAAGGATCAATATTGAATGATACAACTACATCATCCGGATTCATTTGGGCTTGCTGAACCTTATCGATAAACAGTTCCGCAACTTTTGATACAGCACACCCATCAAAATTCAACTCAATAGCTTTAATCTCAATACCGTCAAGTAACACATCCAAATCTTCAGATGTAAATTCCTTATTCTTAACAACAAAACAAAGAGATTCTGCTCCTCGCATCAACACATCCAACGCTTTGGCATTCGCTTCTCGCGGATCTGTCACATAAATGGTTTGACGAACCAACCAGTTGTTATCTTTCTTTATTCCCCGTACATATGGGAACTCTCCGGGAGCAGATTGCAAATGTTTAACATTTTTCAGGTCTTCCGCCCGATAATAAGGACGCACATTAAAACCCTCTTGGGTCCTCCACACCAGCTTCTTTTCGTAGTCGGCTCCTTTCAGATCTTTGTTAATGACCGCTTCCCATGCCTCAGTAGATACTGGAGGGAATTCGGCAAATAACTTTTCATCTTTTGATTTTGCCATAATATATTAAGGTTAAATTATTTTTACTCTGCAAACTTAATGATTTTATTTGTCTTTTAGAGACTATTTACTATTTTTGTAGAGATAATAATTTAATTATATAGGATATGAAACGGATGTTTATTTTTCTAGCTGCATGTTCTCTTTTGATATGTGGCGCAAAAACGTCCATGGCACAGGATTACAACACTGCTGTAAGCTTGAATATGGGGGGAGCCATGGGAGTCAGTTTAAAACAATTCCTTTCCGAAAGAAGTGCAATAGAAGTGGGCTTCGATTACAATCTCGGATGTAAAGCACCTATGTTTACAGGTACTTATCAATATCACATTCCTCTTGCACCACAATTTTGTACTTATGTAGGAGCAGGTGTTAATATTGGTGCCGTTCATGTAGGGAAACATCATAATTCTGAATTCGCTTTCGGGTTAGACCCTAATGTAGGATTCGAATACAAATTTGCTTCCGCTCCCGTAGCATTGGCTCTGGACTACAAACCATGGCTTAACTTTACAACTCACTGTCAAGTCAATAACGTAGCCTTACGGGTACGGTTTACATTATAAAATAACTTCTCAATTTCCCCCTTTTACTATATAAACCTTATGGGAGGCCGACCCAAAAGAGAATTTTTGAGGTCGGCTTCTTTGCATAATGCAGAATGATATTCGGCTGCAATTTTTGAAGTTGCAGCCG
>CASFOM010000170.1 GCA_949296295.1 uncultured Alistipes sp.
CAGTTCAGCAAGGCTAGCCTTGCTGAACTGTGATAAATAATTTATTTTTGTCCAATAACTGTAACGGTTATTTAGGACTAGTCAAATCAGTAAAGTGTAAAATATTGAAAGGGAGAGCAACAGGGGGGACTGTGTAGACGCCCCAGCCTGTATCCCGGGATAGTGTAACAGCAGATGGAAGATATGTCCCGGCAAGAGGTGTTACATGGAGTTACAAAAGAATAATCGTAAGAGTAAGCGGTCCGTGTACGCCAATCACTAACGCTTGTTCTATATCGGCCGTTTTTGAAGGACCTGACATGAAACATCCAAAATCTGTGTCGGGATTGAACCAGGGACAGCTCATGGCATCTTGCATCGTATCTACAAGAGCTGTGCGAGGCAATAGTACAATCAAGTGTTCCGGAGCAAAATAGAGCGCTTTGTGACGACTTTCCAAAGGAAGCCATACTGCACCGTTTTCTGCTACGCCAAATTTTCCTTGAACTACCGCGACTTCTATCTTCTCTAATTTTCGTGAATCGTTGAATTCTTCCGGTCGGATGGGGGCATCGATTTCCGGGAGAGAGGAGGCGATAAGTTGGGATTCGGGAAACAATTCCCGAATTAATTGGTTCGGATCGCCTCCTTCGGCCAATAAAATGGTTCGGCATCCTGCATTTGCTGCTGTCTCTTGAAAACGAACCAATTTATCGGGAAATTGCTGGGTAGGAAAATCCAAATCCGGATACGGATGTTGTGGGGCATTGGAAGAAGCAATCCGCTTTAATATGTTGATTTTACTGTTCATAACTATTGATCGTTAGGGTGTATGTCTATTTTCCCGGATTTCCATAACTCGTTGAATGTTTTTGGGGCAAAACGGGGCATGTTGCGTCCCTGACACCACGGATTCACCGGTAGATTCATCAGAAAAGGAGGAAGAATACGGGCAAACCGAATGCCGTTGTAGAAAAATTCAGGACGGCGCATAAGAATATCCATTCCTTTGACAAGAGCTTTTTTTCTGAAATCTGCGAGCCCTTCCTTGTCCAAATCCTGACGCCAGGCATAAATTTGTTCTCCTAAATCAATCATGGCCGGACAGACATTCGAACAGGAGTAGCAGAGGGAGCAGGCTGAGACATTCCCGCTGTATCGCTTCGCTGAACGAAGCATTCCTAAATTAATGCCTAAAGGACCGGGTATAAAGTAAGAATAGGAGTATCCTCCTGAACGACGATAAACAGGACAAGTGTTCATGCAGGCCCCACAGCGGAGACATTTCAACATATTCCGATGTGCCTCATTGGCTAAGGTTTCGGTTCGTCCGTTATCTACGATAATGACATGTATCTGTTTCCCCGGTGCCGGACGACGATAAATAGAGGTATAGGCTGTTATGGGTTGTCCCGTAGCGGAACGTGCCAGAAGACGGGTGAAAATTCCTAAGGCCCGGTAGTCAGGAATCACCTTTTCCAACCCCATAATCGCAATATGTATGTCGGGGAAAGAGGTCCCCATATCTGCATTCCCTTCGTTTGTACAGACAACGAAACTTCCTGAGGAGGCGATGGCAAAATTGACTCCTGTCAAGGCAATATCGGCGTGCAGAAATTTCTCCCGGAGGTGTTGGCGAGCTACTCGTGTCAGATAGGCCGGATCACTGTTTCCCGGCGTTGAGTGCAGCTTTTCTTCAAAAATGCGTCCTACCTCTTCCCGTTTTATGTGAATGGCCGGCATGACAATATGGCTGGGAGGAGATTGCAGAAACTGCATAATCCGTTCTCCTAAGTCACTCTCTACAGAATCAACCCCTCGGGCCTGTAAATATTCCGAAAGACCACACTCCTCTGAAAGCATGGATTTGCTTTTGACCAGATTCTCTCCGCCATGACGACGAATGATTGACCATACCGTTTCGTTCATCTCTTGTGCATCTTCCGCCCAATGTACGGTCATCCCGTTGGCAGTGGCATTACGCTCAAACTCTTCTAAATAGGCTCCCAAATGTCCCAAGGTATGACGTTTAATCTCTGAGGCGGCGTGGCGTAACGATTCCCATTCCGGAACCGAACGGGCCATCGCATCCCGCTTCTCCCGAAGCAGATAAAGCGCCTGGTTATGCCAGGCTGTCCGTTCTGCATCGGCAATAAACAAACGTGCTGCTTTTGAATGCGTACTCATGGTCTCGAATTTAAAATTTCAATGATATGGATGGTTCGTATCGGTAGCTTTTCCCGGTCGATAATTCCTTGCATGTGCATCAGACAAGAGCTGTCTGCCCCTGTAATAAATTCTGAACCGGTGGAAAGATGATCTTGTATCCGGTCGCGTCCCATCTGTACCGATACCGCTGATTCTTCTACGGAGAACATCCCTCCGAAACCGCAGCATTCATCCCGACGACGAGGTTCTGCCAATTCCAATCCGGAAACCAATTTCAACAGGTTTCTCAGCTTCGAGTGATAGGGCAGATTCAGTTCGCTGGGGGTACTCAAATGCAGCTTCCGTACTCCATGACACGAATTGTGGAGACTGACCCGATGAGGAAAACAGGCATCCAATTCTCGTGGACGGATGATGTCGTGGATGAATTCACAAATCTCATAGAGACGGCTGTCAAAGCATCCATGAGTGCTGTGATGGAGCAGTTTCGGATAACTTTCGCGGACAAAAGAGACGCAGCTGGCTGAAGGGGCCACTACATAGTCGTAATGGTTGAATAGACGGTTCATTCGTTCGGCCAAAGGGCGCGCATCTTCTTCGAAACCGGCATTCGCCATAGGTTGTCCGCAACAGGTCTGATCTTCCGGATATTCTGCCTGAATACCCAACGAGTGCAGTAATTGATATGCGGCTATCCCTACCTGCGGGTAAAGAGCATTGATGTAACAGGGAATGAAAAGAGCTATCTTCATGGGAACGGTTCACTTAAAAATTCCGTCGCGGAACGGAATAGATTTCTATATACAAAGAAAATAAATATTCCCTAAAGGTATTCTTTTTTAGCAATATATCACAAAAATTGGACAATTATTCTCGTTGTCGTTTTAACTCCCGGATGATTTTTTTTGTCGCTTCGTCTGTTCGGAGTGATTCTGTTATCTTTTGCAGGGCCATTTGAAAAATGACAGAATCCATACGGTTGTTTTTAAGAAAGGGCATCGTCTCTTCCGGGAATCGGACAAAGCAGACCGATAAGGCCCACGCAGCTCCCATACGGGCATAATATCCTTCGTGACGGATTGCTTCCAACTGTTGTAAAACGGCAGGAAGAAAATCGGGAACAAGAAAATGACAGAGAAGCATGACACTCCCGAAACGAACATCAAATTCCCGTTCGGATTGGAAATAGGGTTGTAAAAATTTCCAGCATCTTACCCGATGTCGGGCAACAGCCTTCAAACCGTTGCAAAAACTGTCGCAAACGGACCAATTATCAATACGGGGTACAAACAGTGCGATGTAATGCAGCAACTCTTCAAAATCCGTACGGACATATCCTAACGTCATCCCTTGAAGCATCACTTCTTCACAATATTCGAAATCGTTATATTCCAAGAAGGAACGCCATTCTTTCTTGGCCAATGCCCGAGCCATATTACGTAACAGGGGAAGACGTACTCCTAATAGATTGGTGGTTCCGGGTAATAAGGCAGATGAAAAACGACGGTATTTTTCGTCAGACAAGGATACCAATTGCTGTCGTAATTCGTGAGGATGGATTATGGTCGAATGAGTCATGGCCTTCTTTTTATTTTCAAATGTACTATGGTTTATACAATAAAAAAAACAGAATGTGCCGGAACATCTCTGAATTTTTAAAAACCGGTTGCGAAAACGGACAGAAGTTAAAAAGTGATGCTCATTTATTGCCAGCTCGTTTTGATTTGCTATTTCAAAAAAAATCCGTTAATATTGCTCCGATTAAGAAAAAAACGGTTTGAACAGGAAATTTTCCATAAAGGCAGCAATGGTTGTGTGGGCAGTAATTGTTTTATTATCAGTTACTGTCATACCTCATCACCACCATCATCATTCTGCCTGTATGATTACGGAATGCAATGAGGCGGAGCGGGGATGTCCCAAGGAAATGCCTGAAGAAAACGGATGTGTCGCCCGATCCCGCTATTTGCCGAAACTGGGCGGAGAAGAACGTTCCCGGACTCTCTTGTCGGAGGAGAGTGAAGAAGTACATCTGTTTTTGCCTTTCCTTTTCTCTTATGGAGTTCTTCCAATGGTTGTCCCTGAACGGACAACGGCCCGTAATCTGTTTCCTGCTGTCTCTGACCGCATCCTTTCCTGTGATCTTACTTCTTACGGATGGCGGGCCCCTCCGGAATAATTCGTTTCTGATGTTTTCGTGTGCGTTTGCGTGATTTCCCTTTGAAAAGAAAAGTGTTGGGTGTCTGCAAACGGACTGTTCTTTTTTATTTAATCCCTGCCCGATCCTCGGAAAGTGGCGGTGTCGTCCTGTGAATCTGTTTGGTATGGGGCTTGTGCAGCAGGGAATGAAACGAATTAAAAAATCAGTATGAAAAAATATATGATATTGTTATGGGCAGTGTCGTATCTGTTGGGATGTACGGCTCAGCCCGAAACGGCCGATGAAAAATATAAGGCATCGGCTGACAGCCATGCAATGGAAGAAAAAAGTCATGTGGAGGAAGAAGAACATGATCATTCGAATGAAGAAGAGGAAAATCACGATATACTTGACGAAGAACACGACCATACAAACGAAAAGGAGGAACATCCCGATGAAATCGTGTTTTCCCGGCAACAGGCACAGGCTGCCGGATTGGAAGTACAGGAAATCGTGCCTGAGTCTTTTACCGGGGTGATTCGTACAGGTGGACAGATACGTCCGTTGCAGGGAGGAGAAACCACCTTGGCGGCAACAGCCGATGGAATAGTGACTTTCGCCAATCCTTCTATGGCTCCCGGTATGGCTCTTAGTACCGGAGAAACGGTACTTGTCCTTTCTGCCCAGAAAGTACAGAACGGGGATCCGACAGTGAAAATCAGAAATGAATATGTGGCGGCTGAAAAAGCTTATCAGCGGGCGGAAGCGTTGGCAAAGGACCGTATCGTCTCCGCTAAGGAGTTGGAAGAGGCTCGTTTGCGGTATGAAAATGCGCGGACAGCCTATGATGCTCAGGTCGCAGAGATAACTCCTAAGGGGGTAGCCGTAAAGGCTCCTGTAAATGGTTATGTCCGGAACATCATGGTAGGACAGGGTGAGTATGTGACTATGGGACAACCTTTAATGGTTCTGACCGGAACTCGCCGTTTGCAGTTACGGGCAGAAGTGTCGGAAAACTATTTCGGAATGTTGAATCATGTTCGCGGAGCCAATTTTATTCTTTCTTATTCTGACAAAACCTATAAACTGGCGGATTTGAACGGTCGTTTGGTATCATTCGGAAAGAGTGCTGACGCGGCCGGTTTCTATATCCCTGTTACTTTTGAGTTTGATAATCCCGGAGAGATGGTCCCCGGAGCTTTCGCGGAGGTATTTCTCCTTACCGCTCCTCAGGAAGGGGTGATTGCCGTACCGCGTTCTGCCTTGACGGAAGAGCAGGGACTCTATTTCGTTTATCTCCAGCTGGGGGATGAGGTGTTTAAAAAACAGGAGGTGCAAATCGGTACGGATGATGGAGAACGGGTTGCTGTCCTCTCCGGATTGAAGCCGGGAGACAAGGTCGTTACCAAAGGGGTTTATCAAGTTAAATTAGCGGCTAACTCCTCCGTTATTCCAGAAGGTCACAGCCACTCCCATTAATCTAAAACTGCCGGATTATGTTGAACAGAATCATCAGATTTTCCCTCAACAACCGTTTGGTCGTTTTAGTGGGGGCCTTGCTGTTGATGACAGCGGGGATTTATACCTCCTTGCGAATGGAGGTGGATGTCTTTCCTGATTTGAATGCGCCTACCGTAGTTGTCATGACCGAAGCGAAAGGGATGGCACCGGAAGAGGTGGAGCGTTTGGTTACCTTTCCTATAGAGACTGCTGTCAATGGCGCTACCGATGTGCGTCGTGTGCGTTCTTCTTCCACTACCGGATTCTCTGTTGTCTGGGTGGAATTTAACTGGGGAACCGATATTTATCGCGCCCGGCAAATCGTTTCTGAAAAATTGGCGGCGTTGGGGGAGAGTTTGCCCGATAATGTGGGAAATCCTACTTTGGGCCCGCAATCTTCTATCTTAGGCGAGTTGATGATTATCGGATTGACTGCCGATACTACTCCGTTGCAGGAATTGCGTACCCTGGCCGATTGGACCCTCAGGCCCCGGTTGCTCTCTGTGGGAGGAGTGGCACAGGTGACCGTAATGGGAGGAGATATCAAGGAGTATCAGATATTGCTTAATCCCGAGAAGATGAAGCATTATGGTGTGGGCCTGAATGAGGTCATTGAGGTCGCTCGCGATATGAATCAGAATGCTTCGGGCGGTGTGTTGTATGAGTTTGGAAATGAGTATATTGTTCGCGGTATGTTATCCACCAATAAGGTGGCGGAGTTGGCGCGGGCAGTGGTGAAGCAGGTTAATGGTATGCCTGTCGTGCTGGAAGATATTGCCGAGGTACGGGAAGGACCGAAGGCCCCCAGATTAGGAGTTGCTTCCAACGATGGAAAAGAGGCCGTATTATTGACGGTAACCAAGCAACCCAATACCAATACGTTGGAATTGACGGCTGCTTTGGACCGTACCTTAGAGGAGTTGAAGAAAGGGTTGCCGGCTGATGTGACGATGACTTCCGATGTGTTCCGTCAGGCCCGTTTCATTGAAAGTTCCATTGACAATGTGCAGAAGTCATTGTATGAAGGGGGAATTTTTGTCGTGATTGTGCTTTTCTTCTTCCTGATGAATGTCCGGACAACTTTGATTTCTTTGATAACCATTCCTTTGGCGCTTTTAGTTTCTATCCTGACGTTGAAAGTGATGGGATTGACAATCAATACCATGAGTTTGGGGGGAATGGCCATTGCCATTGGTTCGTTGGTGGACGATGCCATTGTGGATGTGGAAAATGTGTTTAAACGGCTGCGTGAAAACCGACAGTTACCGAAAGAGGAGCAACGGAGTGTCTTGAATGTGGTGTTTGAGGCTTCCAAAGAGGTACGTATGCCCATACTGAATTCTACATTGATTGTTGTTGCCAGCTTTGTCCCCCTGTTCTTCCTGACAGGAATGGAAGGTCGTATGCTGGCTCCTCTTGGAATAACGTTTATCGTCGCTCTTTTTGCTTCTACCTTGGTCGCTTTGACACTTACCCCCGTATTGTGCAGTTATCTCTTGAAGGATACCGGGGTCGGTAACAAGGATAAAGAACCCTATTTGGTCCGAAAACTGAAGAATGTTTACCGAAAGGCTTTGGATGGAGCCTTGAAACACCAGTGGTGGGTATTGGGGGCTACGGGAATAGCTTTTGTCGTAGCCGTAATCATGTTGCTGTCGTTTGGACGCAGTTTCTTGCCTCCCTTTAATGAAGGTTCCTTTACCGTCAATGTCAGTACGTTGCCCGGAATCTCGTTGGAAGAGTCCGATCGTATGGGACGTATGGCGGAAGAGTTGTTGCTTTCTGTCCCGGAAATTCAGACCGTAGGGCGGAAAACAGGACGGGCCGAACTGGATGAACACGCTTTGGGCGTAAATGTATCGGAAATAGAGGCGCCTTTTGTCTTGGACGGACGTTCCAGAGAGGAGGTGACCAATGAGGTGCGGGAGAAGTTGAAGACATTGCCCGGGGTCAATATCGAAATCGGACAACCCATTTCACACCGTATCGATGCCATGTTGTCCGGAACACAGGCCAATATTGCCATCAAACTGTTCGGTGATGATTTGAACCGTATGTTTGCTTTGGGAAACCGTATTCGGGAAGCAATCCACGATGTGGAAGGTGTTGCCGATTTGAATGTGGAACAGCAAGTGGAACGTCCTCAACTGAAGATTGTCCCGAAACGGGAGATGTTGGCCCGGTATGGCGTGACTTTGCCCGAATTTGGAGATATCGTCAATGTCATGTTGGGCGGAGAAGTGGTTTCGCAAGTATATGAGGGAAACAAATCGTTCGATTTGACCTTGAAAGTGAATGATGAAGCCCGTTCCGGTGCAGAACGAATCCGTAACTTGGTGGTGGATGCCGCCGGACAGAAAATCCCTTTGCACTATATTGCCGATGTGGTCTCTGCTGCCGGACCCAACACCATCAACCGGGAGAATGTCATGCGAAAAATAGTTATCTCTGCCAACGTCTCCGGACGCGATTTGAGAAGTGTCGTCAATGATATTCGTGACCGTATCGATGCAGAGATAGAGTTTCCGGAAGGGTATCACGTAGAGTATGGCGGACAGTTTGAGAGTGAACAGGCTGCTTCCCGTACGCTATTGCTGACCTCTTTCTTTTCCATTCTGGTAATCTTCTTGTTGCTGTTCAACGAGTTCCGAAGCGTTACTCAATCCTTGGTCGTCTTGCTGAACCTTCCTTTGGCATTGATAGGAGGTGTGTTCAGTATCTATTTCACAAGTGGTGTAATGAGTATTCCTGCCATTATCGGGTTTATATCCTTGTTCGGTATCGCTACCCGGAATGGAATGTTGCTGATGAATCGTTACAATGATTTACGGGCTTCCGGGCTCTCCGTTCATGATGCGGTCATACAGGGGTCTTTGGATCGATTGAACCCTATTCTGATGACTGCCTTAACCTCTGCTTTGGCTTTGGTCCCCCTGGCCGTAGGCGGTGATTTGCCGGGAAATGAGATACAGAGTCCCATGGCGAAGGTATTGTTGGGCGGATTGTTGAGCTCTACTTTGCTGAATGGTTTTATTGTCCCGATTATGTATCGGTATATGGGACGTAAAAAGAGAGAGGAGATGGTAACGGATGAAATACATTAAAAAGAGAGATATGATGAAATTAATGATATGGGCCGGATGCTGCTTGTGTTCAGTATCTTTATATGCCCAGCCTTCCATAGATGCCGTATTGGATGCGGTGGAACAAAACAATGCTACTCTGAAAGCTCTTCGGCAGGAAGCGGAAGCATTGAAGTTGGAGAATCGTACGGGATTGGGCCCGGAAAATCCGGAAGTGGAGTTCGGATATCTCTGGGGTAGCCCTCACAGCATTGGTGCGAGGACCGATTTGAGTGTTACTCAGCCATTTGATATCCCTACCATGTCCGGAATGAAAGGACGTTTGGCCAACGAGAAAAACAAACTGCCGGAATTGCAGTATCGGGCAAGCCGTATGGAGTTGTTGTTGCAGGCGCAACAGTGTTGTTTGGATTTGGTCTATTACAATGCGCTGAAAAGGGAACTCTCATTGCGGGTGGAACATGCGCGTACACTGGCCGATGCTTATGCCGCCAAACTGAAACAGGGAGATATCGGAATCTTGGAATACAATAAGGTCCTGTTGAATCTTTCAACGGCTGAAGGAGCCTTGTCCCGGGCAGAAGTGGAACGTACCGCCCTGCTTCAGCAATTAGCCGGTATGAATGGGGGAGTGGAATTGCCTTTCGACGATGACGAATATGGTATGGTTGCATTGCCTTCCGATTTTGACAGTTGGTATGCAGAAGCGGAAACGGCGAATCCTGCGTTGGAATATTTGCGGCAACAAGTGGTTGTGGCAAAGAAAGAGGTAGGAATGAGCAAGGCTCAGGGGTTGCCCGGATTCTCTGCCGGATATACTCAGGAAAAGGTGGTAGGTGAGGCTTATCGGGGAATCGCCGTAGGGATGTCTGTCCCGTTGTGGGAAAACCGAAACCGGGTAAAGGAGGCGCGGGCTTCCGTTCGTGCCGCAGAAGCTTTGCAGTCTGATGCGCAACAACAATATTATGACCGTTTGAAGGGATTGTATGACCGGGCGGCTGGTTTGGAACGTACGGCACAGGAGTATCGACGTTCTCTCGCTGAACTGGATGGGACAGAGCTGTTGAAGAAAGCTTTGGAAACAGGTCAAATATCCGTATTGGATTATGTGGTGGAAATAGGACTTTATTATGATGCCGTAGATCAGGCGTTGGAAGCAGAACGGGATTTCAGAAAAGCATTTGCGGAACTTTCTGCTGTGGAATTGTAAGTATTTTATTTATAAGAAAGGGAATACAATCGTTTATTGATTTCCTGTATGATGGAGGCGTGTCAATTTGGATGGCACGCCTCTTTCGTAAATCAAAATAATAAAAATAAGATTTAACCTTAAGATAGTATGAATTTTAGATTGTTCCTTGTCGTATTCCTTTCGAAACAAGGGGATGACATATTAATAAAAAAGGTTGCTTCATAATGAATTCCCCCGGAAAGTTGGATAAAAAACTTTCCGGGGGGAATTCATTGTTTATTTTGATACAGTATTTCTTAAATAGAATAATGTCAGATTACTTAGTCAATGATTTTGAGAATATTACTTAAGCGTGTATTTGATGTCGCTGAAGTAAGTTTCACAGAAATAGTTGTCTTCTTCTTCTGTAAACCATTGCCCGTTGTGTTTGTAGCCATAGTTAAACGATTCCGGCATAATTGAGGTTAAATATACGGAACAATTTTCTGACGACATTTTACCGATTGGCTGTTCATCATAATAGTAAGTTACATTATTACCATCAGATACTATTTTTACTGTATGCCATCCTGGAGTAACGGTAATATTTTTGACCATACTCCATCCTTCATCTCCCCAGATACGAACTACTGCATGATCCATCGTTGATTGGTAATAACCCTCCGCATCTTCCTGTGCATTCGTAATGCCAAGTAATGGATAGGCTGCTGCATCGGTATCTTTATATTTTGAAGATGTCCAAA
>CASFOM010000171.1 GCA_949296295.1 uncultured Alistipes sp.
AGACGAATATGCAGAGGAAAAGGAAGAGGATGAAAAGGAGGTTTTTTCTCTTCCAGAAGAACCTTCCCTGTTTGATGATTTGTAAAAGTTAAAAGAATGAAGATATTTTTAATAGGTTATATGGGTTGCGGGAAAAGTACATTAGGAAAACCGTTGGCTCAAAAATTGGGATATCGATTTATAGATATGGATAGTGAAATAGAGAAGAAACAAGGATTATCTATTTCCGAAATTTTTAATCAATATGGCGAATTTGCTTTTCGAGAAATGGAACGAGATTTCTTGGAAGGTCTTGATTCCGAAGATAATTTAGTTGTTTCTACGGGGGGAGGAACACCTTGTTTCTTTGAAAATATGCAAACGATGAATCGACAAGGAATGACTATTTATCTTCGGGTAAATGAAGGGGTTTTGGCTTCTCGGTTGATGGAAGGGAGACAAAAACGTCCTTTATTGGCCGGGAAAAGCCGTGAAGAACTGGAAATGTTTATCAAGGAAAACATTTCTCAAAGAGAACCTTTTTATAGTCAGGCACAGCATATTATTGAAGGAATAGGTATTCAGGTGAATGATATTATAAACGCAATAAACTTTAAACGATGAAAAAGTTGATAACAGCCGCTTTATTTGTGGCTATCTTTACTGCTTGTCATAAGGAATCCCCTGTTTATTGGGACAATATAGAAATTACTCGGGATGAGGCTGGAGTAACCGCATTATTGAACTATCCTTATCGTTTTGGAGGTAATGATAGTGTAACTGTAAAAATAAACAACCGTATTGAAACCTTTTTGAAAACGGGGATTAATGAGGAGTGCTTGGAGTGCTCCTTGGATTCTGCATTGACCGTATTGATAGCACAGAAACAGCAGGATACAGTGTTGTTTAATATCCCTTATGATTTTAATGCAGAAGGTTCAGTTTTCCAATATGGCGATGTTACTTCGGTTCGGTTGATGAAGACTTATTATACAGGAGGAGCTAACTATAATATGGAGGTGACTTTTCTGAATTTTGATTCTAAAACAGGAGATTTATTGGAGTTAAGCGATCTTGTGAATGATATCCCGGCGTTAACGGAATTAACTCGTACTACGTTTTTTGCTCAACACCAATTTACTCCAGAATATTATAGAGATAGTGTACGTATTTCAGATATGCCTGAGGAATTGCCTTTGGCGGCTACAATAGGCTTGGATTCAGAAGGAATCGTTGTGTTTTACAATTTGTATGAGATTGCTCCTCGTTCATTTGGAGCAACAGAATTAAAATTACCGTATAGTGCGGTGGAAAGTTTATTAAAGATAAAAAAGGATAAGGATAAATAATGACAAGAAGTGTATTTTCTATGCGTATGCTTTTCTGACAGAAAATTGTTTATATTTAAGATGGGCATATATAAGGGGATGCCTGATTTTATTTAAAATCCTTGATATGGTAAGTTATAATAGGGATGTGGTGAATTAAAATAGCTGCATCCCTTATTTGTTTTTCCTTTTTATTATTAAAAAACAATCATTTGGACCAATTATTCCCGAATAAGTACAAATAAGCACAAATACCTACTGAAAATAGGTACATACCCTCTCGTCAAAACGATTGTAATGGTCTACCTTTGCTCTACTATTTTTAATGATACAATTTCATGGGAAAATACTTCGATTGCTTAAAAGAGGACGTACGTTTTCAGGAAGGTCTTTCTGCATGTATGAACTGCGGAGTATGTACAGCCGTATGCCCGGCGGCAGAGTTTTACAATTACGATCCACGACAAATTGTAGATACTGTTCAGAGTGGTGACGACAAAAAGATTGAAGATTTGCTTTCAGGAGAACAAATATGGTATTGCGGAGAATGTATGTCTTGCAAACCCCGTTGTCCCCGAGGGAATACACCCGGATATATAATACAGTCTTTGAGAACATTGTCTCAAAAAACAGGTCTATTCGTAAAAAGTGAGAAGGGAAGGCAGCAGTTAGCAATCAAAAGAACTGTGGGACAGAATATTCTTGATTTGGGCTATTGTATCCATCCTACACGCATTGATCCGGAGAAACATCCAGAGCAGGGACCTGTATGGGAATGGATTAACAGTCGTCCGAAAGATGTATTTGATCGTTTTGGAGATAGTTATGACAGTGGAAATCCTGGAGCGATGCGTCGAATAGATGATCAGTCATTGGCTGAAATTCGTCAGATCTTTGATGAAACGGGAGGAACAGAATTTTTTGAGTTGATAGAAAAATATTCAGCAGAGGCTGCTGCACGGATGGGAATGACGGAGTTTGTGGATGGACAAGAAAGGGCATCTGAAGAATATGCCGACATGGTTTTTACTGTCAATAATGGGACACATTCGTTGTAAAAAAAACAAGACATTAATGGGAACAACAAATAATAGATATTCTTGGGAACGTTATCAGAAACAAATTCCTGATGATCATTTTTATTATGCCAGAAGTTGTATTCGGCAGAATTTTTTTCCTGGCTCAGAAGCGGCATTCTTGAAAATTATGCAGGAAGAGTTGGGATTGGATGTATTGGATGATGCAAAACATACCAGTTGTACCGGTATTGGTTATCATGCCGATATTGTTCCATTGGAGACCATTATGACCGTAGTTGCTCGGCAATTTTCATTAATGACGGAGGCAGGATATGAGAATTTGGTTTCTTCATGCATAACTTCTTTTGGTATTTATACTGAGATATTGGCTATGTGGCATCATTTCCCCGATTTGGAAGAAAAAATACACAAGCATCTAAAGAAAGCTACCGGAAGGGATTTTGTAAAACCTAAAAATGTAATCCATACATCCGATCTTGTATTTCATTTTCGGGATCGGATTGCAGCAAAAGCCAAATATAAATTATATGATGTCATTAATGAAAGGCCATTAAATGTGGTGGAACATATTGGATGTCATTACAGTAAAATATTTCCGACAAACGGTATTGGAGGAGCCGAATTCCCTTATGTATTGGCGGGTATGATTGAAAGTTGGGGCGGTAAGGTAATTGATTATCCGGAACGACGTCATTGTTGCGGTTTCGGTTTTCGAAACTATTTGGTACAAGCCAATCGGGGTTCGTCTATTGCCAACTCCAAATTGAAATTTGAATCAATGGCTCCTTATAAGCCTGATTTTATTGTCGCAAATTGTCCGGGATGTTCTATGTTTCTTGATAAATGGCAATATACATTGGCAGAAATGGAAGGGGTGACCTATGGTCCTGATCATAAAGCTATTCCCGTATTGACATATGAAGAAATGGCCGGTTTGGTTTTGGGATATGATCCTTGGGATTTAGGATTGCAATTGCATCAGGTAGATGCAGAACCTCTCCTGCAAAAAATGGGAATAGAATACGACTACACAAAAAAATATTTGGGGAAGAACGGTAAATATATCGGTTCTCCGAAACCTTGCAACTGTTTTTAATTCATGGCAAAGAGAGTCATTATTATAGGAGGGGGAGTAGCTGGAATGCAAGCTGCTATTACCTTGAAAAAGATGGGATGTTCTCCTTTATTGATAGAGAAAAGTGTGGAATTAGGAGGGAAATTAAACCAATGG
>CASFOM010000172.1 GCA_949296295.1 uncultured Alistipes sp.
GTTTCCTGGACGCAACTTAAAGCATGGAATGGGGAAGCTTTCCCGATTGATCATGCTATTGGCAAATGATTTGAGGTCTATTATTTTTCATAAAAAAACAGAGGAGATGGAAATCTCCTCTGTTTTTTTATGAAATGATATTTTTTCTATAAGGTTTGTTTTGCTTCACATTCAGCAGTACGTTCTACTTTTTTGATAAGTCCACAGAGTACATTTCCCGGGCCTAATTCAGTAAAGGAGGTAGCTCCGTCAGCAATCATGTTTTTTACGGTTTGTGTCCAGCGTACAGGGGCAGTCAATTGAGCAATCAAATTGTTTTTTATTTCCAAAGGATTGGTATGCGGTTTAGCATCTACATTTTGATATACCGGACAAACAGGTGTTTTAAAGTCAGCTTCCTGAATAGCTGCTTCTAATTCTATACGAGCAGGTTCCATCAGAGGAGAATGGAAAGCTCCGCCAACGTTTAATTTTAAAGCTCTTTTAGCCCCTTTTTCAGTTAAAATGGCGCAGGCTTTGTCGATACCTTCGATGGTTCCGGAAATAACTAATTGTCCGGGGCAATTATAGTTTGCCGCTACCACCACATCATCAATAGAAGCACATACTTCTTCAACTACGTTGTCTTCCAGAGCAATGATTGCAGCCATGGTAGAAGGAGTTTTTTCGCAGGCTTTTTGCATGGCCATTGCACGTTTAGAGACCAATTTCAATCCATCTTCAAAACTTAATGCTCCAGCAGCTACTAATGCACTGAATTCACCCAAAGAGTGTCCAGCTGTCATATCCGGTTTGAAATTTTCTCCCATTGATTTTGCCAATATAACAGAATGGAGGAAAATAGCAGGTTGAGTAACTTTTGTTTGTTTTAATTCTTCTGCCGTTCCTTCAAACATGATGTCAGTAATGCGGAATCCTAAAATATTGTTGGCTTTTTCAAAAAGGTCTTTAGCGAGGGGTACATTGTCGTATAACTCCTTACCCATACCTACAAATTGTGCTCCCTGACCGGGAAAAACAAATGCTTTCATTGTTATAAATAATTTTAAATGAGTATTATCGGTCGCAAAGATAGTAATAATATTTTAACCCCCTATACGGGAGTAGTGGAATAAAGGGCGGACAGCTGTGATTGACGGTAATTACCCATAGAATAAGACAGATAAGAAGGAATATTCTTATGTAAAAATGGTCTTATATTCATGAAGTCATCTCATGGTGTTTTATATAGGGGGAGTATAGCTCGTCTGTTCAGTAGAAAGTGAACAAAAATATTTTGTTTATAGGTAAAAAAGAGACATGTCTTTTTTTGTTTGACACATCTCTTTTATGATTGTAAAAAGAACAGATATAAGGGGGAGGATGAGCCTGGTATTAATCCGGGCAATCCTTAAAATTCTTCTTGGGTTTGATTCTCTTCCTGTTTTATTGCGTTTTCATCAGAAGTTGTCTCACTTTTCTTTTGAGTTCTTTCGACTGCTTTCTGGTCGATAAATTCAGATAATTCAATATTTTCAGAAACAATAAAAGAGCTGGGGAATGTATTTAACAGATTTCCCCATAGTTTGATAGCCTCTTCTTTAGTAAGAAAGTTTCCGACGGTTACTTTAAAATAAGGAGCCGTATAATCCAGATAGGTCGGTACATTTTCGTACATATCTTGAAATTTGTTGATAGCTGCTTGAGCTTCACTGCGAGCGTCTTGTCCGTTATCGAAATAGATTCTTACCCGGTATCCTTTCATTTTTTGAGTAATGGTTCCTTGTACTAAAATGACGTTGCAGTGGCTTTTTATGGTAACCGCAGCACCGGAAGGATCGGGCACAGCCATACGTTGTACTAAATCGGAATGAGTGGTTGTTTGAGCTTTGACACTAATTCCGGTAAATAGGAATAATGATAACCATAAAATAGATATGTGTTTCATATATTATAATAGAATATTATTTATTTTATTCAGATCAATGAAATCTTTTACAGGTTGTTTATCTAATCTAATACGTTTAATGAAAAAACTTTTCCGTATGGTAATGGTTCCGGAAACATATAGTTCTTTATTCCCGCTAATAAGCATGTTTTGAATGGCATTTAACCCGAATAACCCGCCTTTTACTCTGGCGTTGAGAAATACGGGTACTTGTTCATTGAGTCCTTTTTTCAGCACAATGGGTTCTTCTAAATCAATTTCAGCAAAAGAGGTAGTAGAAATACCACCTGTATATAATTGTAGGTTGCAATGTTTTACGACAACCCGAGGAGCTTGATTTTCCAAGGAAATATCTAATGCCAAATCTACACCTTTATTTCCAATAGATAGAACGGAAATTTTATTTACACTATCTATCCGGATATCTTCAGTATGTACGGAACAGGCACATAATCCGAATAAAAGGAAAAACAATGGTATTAGTTTAGTCATGAGACACAGTTCATTTAAAATCACAAAATTAATAAA
>CASFOM010000173.1 GCA_949296295.1 uncultured Alistipes sp.
AGAAAAAGCAGCTATTCCAAAAGCACCCGGTATAACCCCGAAAATACCGCCACCTACTCCTGTTTTCGCCGGAATACCGGACATATACATCCAATCTCCGGTGTGTTCATAAAACCCGACCGTAGCAATAAGCGATACGATACGAGAAGTCAGTGTTTCCTCAAAAACCCGTTGACCGGTAACCGGATTAACTCCCCCACAAGCTATCGTAGCGGCTCCTATCGCCAACTGTTTCGTGGTAACTCCCAAAGAACATTGACGAGTATAGATGTCCAAGGACATTTCCGGATCATCATAAATACGACCATAATTCTTCAGGAGCCATGCTATGGAACGATTATTAAAATTGGTATCCGATTCTGACCGATAAAGTTCTTCTATGACCGATAACGGACTCCCACACAAAGCAGAAAAAAATTTTTCTATGGAAGACCATTTGGCTTTCGCATCCCCTATCGGCTGAACCATACTACATGCTGAAATAGCTCCGGCATTAACCAACGGAGAGGTCGGATGATCATTTTCCAACAAAATAGCCATAATCGAATTAAAAGGAAGACCGGTCGCATCAGCACCTATCTTGTTCATGACCTCTTCCGAGCCATATTGATTCATAATCAACAAAGCTGTTGGAACCTTAGATACGGACTCTATGCCAAAGACATAATCAACATCCCCCGTCGATATAATCTCTCCTGAAGGCAAAACCATAGCTATACCGAACAAAGAAGAGGGGACATTTTTCAGGTACGGAATATAATCGGCATTGGCCCCGCCATCTTCCGTTTTTACTACATCATAAGCTTCCTGTACCAAAGCCTGTAAATTTGAAAGTGATATTGTTGTACCCATAATACAAAATTATTTTTTATTAATAACCTGAGATGTGGAAGTTGCATCTTCCGAAGAAGGAGAACCTGTGACAGAGGATTCTTCCCAATGGAACGGTTGGAATTGATCATTTTTATCCGTACTTTTCCAGGTACTCTTACGTACGGAATAAATAATCATCGGAATAATCACTACCACAATACATCCTATAATCAATACAGAATACCATACGGCATTGCTCCCTGTTGAAATCTGTGAAGGGGGAATAAAACTCAAAACGAAGGCCAATAAAGCGCCACAAAAGCCCAAACCGGCTACCAACCATATCAAACCGTTCCCTTTCCCTATACGGAATGGACGATCGGCATTCGGCATCTTATAACGTAAAACGATAACCGACGCAAACATCATCAAATACATGATTAAATAAAGCAAAACGGTCAACTGGGACAATATCTGATAAAAAGATTGAACGGAAGGCATGACCACAAACAACAAACTGAGAACGGTAACTATCGCACCTTGTACCAATAAAATATTACGTTGTACGCCTACTTTATTGGTTTTTTGGAAGAAAGGAGGCAAATAGCCTGCTTTCCCTACCGTAAAAATACCTTTGGAGGGACCTGCAACCCACGTCAATACGCCGGCCAAAACACCAAACATCAAAGCTATTGCTATAATGGGAGAAGCCCAACTCATGTGAAGAAAACGAAAATAATTATCAAAACCTACCAGTAAACTCTGGGTTAAATTAATATCTTTCTCCGGTATGATAATACCTATGGAAAAAGTACCCAACACAAATATTAAAACGGTTATTAAGGAACCGATAAAGATGGCTTTGGGATAATTCTTGCCCGGATTATTTACCTCCATAACATGAATACCCATCATTTCCATTCCGGCATAAAAAAGAAATATCCCTGAAGCAAGAACAAGATTATCCAATTTGGTTAAGTCAGGAAAGAAACTTTGACTCATATCCAAATTATTATGCCCCCCTGAACTCAAATAAATAATGGCTAAAACTATCAATAACCCCGCTGGGATAATCGTTCCTATCATCGCTCCGATTTTGGATATTTTACCTACCCAATCCAATCCTTTCAAGGAGATAAAGGTGGCTACCCAATAAATAACCAAAACTGTAATCAACGTAAACAGTTTATTGGACGCAAGCAACGCATCCTGAGAGGGATTCATGCCTATAAACGCAATGGACACTGCTCCAAACGTAAGAACGGTAGGATACCAAATAGTACTTTCAATCCATTGTAACCAAATGGCCAAAAAACCTGAACGACCGCCCATGGCCTCTCCTACCCAACGGAATACCCCTCCTTGTTTGTCTTTGAACATGGCTGCTAATTCTGCGGCTACCAATGCTGTCGGTATCAAAAAAACAAGGGCGGCAAAAAGATAATAAAAAGCCGATGACAAACCGTAAACAGCTTCTGAGGCCAACCCTCGTAAGCTAACTACGGCCGCTACATTCATTATAGCCAACGTCATGACACTCAATTTAAATGTCGTTTTCGTGTTTGTTCCCATACTATTCAATTTTTGTTAATTGATTATTACATATATAATTAATGATTAAGTATCGCTTCTCTCTGTTGAATCTTTCTTGTGAAATAATTTTCCTTGAAAAGTGGTGGTTACATAGGCCGTAAATATTGGGAAGAGAACCATTCCGGCTGCTGGAAGCAAGGCTGCTAAAACCTGTCCCGGAACACGTTGGGCTATGATATTGGATCCCACAGTAGTTACATTCATACAGGCCCAACAAACAGCATTCCAAAAAGTATGTACTTCCGGATTCAAACCTCGTTCCGTAATAAAAAATACAATACTTGAAAAATAGGTAAAAGCTAAGATGATAATAATATAGGTAACCAATAAACTCCCGATTCGAGTCTTCGTAATCCAGCCCACTATAATCCCTATTCCATAAGCTCCTCGAATTAACGGGATTGCCCGGATAAAATAATACATCCCTTCCGATGTTTCCAAATCAAAATATTGAGCTATGTTCAAAAAAGGAATGGAGACCAATAAG
>CASFOM010000174.1 GCA_949296295.1 uncultured Alistipes sp.
AACAGAAAACGACAATATTGTTCTTGGTGTTATCTATGAGGTAACTCAACAAGAATGTTTCTATGCTTATGAAGGAGGTAAAGCTTATTTAAACGGACAAGAGATTCACGCATCAGAACGGAAAACACTGGAGGATTCTTTAATAGCTACCGGTATGTCCTATAACAGCAGTGATCGTATGGAAGAATTTTACAAACAATTCGATTATTTTATGCGATATACTCATGGAGCTCGCCGTATCGGTTCAGCTGCCGCTGATTTAGCTTATGTTGCTGCAGGACGAGTAGAAGCTTTTTCTCAATTCAATCTGTCTCCTTGGGATGTAGCTGCAGGAATCATTATCGCCCAAAAAGCAGGCGCTATCGTAAGCGACTATCATGGAGGGACAAACATGCTATTCGGTAAAGAAATTATAGCGACCAATCCATATATTTACAAAGAATATCTATCTTTGGTGCAGGAAACACTCAAATAATTTGTATAATGACTTTGAAAAACCGTATTTTATTCTTCATTATATGGCAGTCTGCCAGACTTTTAGGCAAATTACCAATGCGGATACAATACTATGTGGCCGACTTTTTATATGTCATTATATATAGAATTGTCAGATATCGAGTAACCATCACTCGAGAAAATTTGAAAAACTCATTTCCTGAAAAGAGCAAGAGAGAACTCAAACAAATCGAGAAAAAATTTTACAGACATTTAGCAGACGTTTTTATTGAGACAATTATTCTTTCTTCCATCAGTGAAAAAGAATTAAAGAAACGATTTACTTATAAAAATATAGAAGTTTTTCAAAAAGCTCATAGTGACCGATCATCCATTGCTGCAATGTCTCATTACGGCATGTGGGAATATACCATTGGCTATAAATTATATGTTGATAATCCCGTAAAAGCGGTATATCATCCTTTATCCAGCAAGTTGGCAGAAGCTTATTATATAAAAATGCGTTCCCGTTTTGGAACCAAACCTGTATCCATGAAAAATATTGCCCGGGAAATCATACAAGAACAAAAAAACGGAAACCATTGTGTTGTAGCATTAATTGCCGATCAAACTCCTCCCTGGCATCAAATTCATCAATGGACTATTTTTCTAAATCAACCAACGGCCTTTTTTAACGGTATCGAAAAATTAGCGTTAAAATACAACATGAGTGTTGTTTTTACTCATATCAGAAAAATTAAACGGGGTTATTACGAAGTAATATTCAATGATTTATATAATGGTACCGATCCCGTAGCTCCCAATGAAATCACTTCTCGTTATGTAAGACAATTGGAAAAAATTATTCAAGATAACCCGGAATACTGGATGTGGTCACATCGTCGATGGAAACATCATCCTTTAGAAGGTTATACCATATCTTATTAAAAAATCGAGTAACTTTTTAATTACTCGATTTTTTAATACCCCAAAACAAAACATCCTTAAAATTGAGTTTTATTTTCCAGAAAAATAGAACTCAATTTTGGTCTATTTATCTGCTTTTTTTTGTCAATTCATCCTGTTTTTTTCTTGGAGAAATAATTTATATAAAAAAATTTATTTAACTTAGTAGCAGTTTTAAAGAAATGGAAAGTGTTATATTAAGTATAAGATATATAAGATAACAGACATATCTTTATCATTCTTTTCATTTGTTTTTTTTCAATTTATCAATCAAAAAATAAGAAACAAAAGATAGGAACCATTAAAAGGAGGAGAAGCAGAATATGGAAAACAAGATCCAACAGTTAACAGAAAAATTGTACAATGAAGGAGTTTCCAAAGGGAAACAGGTATCGGAACAGATAATCGCTGATGCCCGCCAAGAAGCAGCAAATATTATTGAACAAGCAAAAAAAGAAGCGGCACAAATTACCGAAACTGTTCATAAGGAAACGGAAGAGTTGAAAAAAAATACCCTGACGGAAATTCGGTTAGCTGCTCAACAAATGGTATCCGATTTAAAAATAAATATTCAAAATTTAGTAACAACCAAGGGGGTAGCAGCAAATATACGTGAAGCTTACCAAGATCACCAATATATACAACAGTTAATATTGGCAGCAATAAAAAGTTGGAAAGCAGGAGAATTAGGAGCTGTACAAGTTATTGTCCCCGCTAATCAGGAAAACGCCATAAAAGACTATTTGGCTGTTCAAACAGATAATGCTTTAAAAGAAGGTATCACCATTACTCCAAACTCAAAACTTGAGAATGGTTTCCGATTAGCTCCTCAAAATGGAGGATATTACATCAGTTTTACCGATGAAGATTTCATCAATTTATACGCATCCTATTTAAGAGCTGCAACTCGAAAACTATTATACGAAGGAGAATAGCCCTATGTCGAACAACTATTACTATTTAGTTGCCTCATTACCCGAATACACTCCGGATTCTGATACCAAAGGGCTAAATGTCAAAGATCTTATAACGGAAATTCAGGAAAACATATCTTCACAAGATAAGAAAACCGTAACCTTTTTTCTGAATTTCTTTGACATACAAAATATTCTTCAAATGATCTCCGGACGGGAAGGATTCAACATATTGGGAAATTATACTCAGAAAGACATAAAAAACATCTGTGAACAATATTTTCCCAAACAATCCGATGAGAAAAAAGAGGAAGAAGAACTGACTTGTTTGCCCGAATATATTTCTCAAATATTAAAAGCTTATCAGAATCCAGCAGAAGCAATGGAAATGGGCATTAATACAGAACTCCCTTTGGATCGTACATTATGGAATCGGTATTTTTCATTAGCTTCCGCATCTTCCAACCGATTCATTCGTGAATGGTACTCTTTTGAATGCGACATAAGAAATATTGCTGCCGCTTTTACTTGCCGAAATAAAGGTTGGGAAATAGCCTCTTCCTTAATTGGAACGAATGAAATAACCGATATGTTAATTTCCTCTTCCGCACCTGATTTCGGCTTAAAGGGTATTTTCGATTCTATTGACTCCCTGTTACAGATATTGGAAACTCAAGACATGTTGGGGAAAGAAAAAAAATTAGATACTTTCCGTTGGGAAAAAATAAACGATATAACATCTCTTGATTATTTCAATATCGATTGTATTTTGGGGTTTATTGCCAAATATGCCATCATTCATCGTTGGTTGGTACTCGAAAAACATACAGGAGAAAAAATGTTCAAAAAATTAATCGACGAATTGACGGACAGAAAATTACTGCAATAAAAAATAGTACAACTCCGTCATCTTAACCTGAAAAATTTAAAAAGACCGAAATATGAAGACAACAGGAAAGGTAATAGGTATCACGTCCAATTTGGTTACAGTAAAAGTGGACGGCCCTGTTTCACAAAATGAAATCTGTTATATTGAACTCGGCAATAAGCGATTAATGGCCGAAGTCATCAAAGTAAACGGAGAAAAGGTCTCCGTTCAAGTTTTTGAAAGTACCCGCGGATTACGGGCCGGCGATACTGTTTCCTTTATGGGACATATGTTGGAAGTAACATTAGGACCCGGATTGCTTTCCAAAATCTACGACGGGCTGCAAAATGACCTGGCCAAATTAGATACTTTATTTTTGGAACGAGGTACCTACAATGACCCTCTCGATTATGACAGTACCTGGGAATTTACTCCTTTGATTTCCACAGGAGCTCAGGTAACTGCCGGAGACTGGTTAGGCGAAGTTCCTGAAAAATCCATCAAACACAAAATCATGGTTCCTTTCGCTTTAGAAGACACTTATACCGTTCATTCCATTGTAGAAAAAGGAACCTATAAATTAACGGATACTATTGCCGTTCTTACCGACAGTAAAGGAACCGAATATCCCGTCAGCATGGTTCAAAAATGGGCCGTAAAAAAAGCCATTACAGCCTATACCGACAAGCCTCGTCCTTATAGAATCATGTCCACAGGTATCCGGGCGATAGATACGTTTAATCCAATAGCAGAAGGAGGGACCGGATTTATTCCCGGACCTTTCGGAGCCGGGAAGACAGTTCTGCAGCATACCATTTCAAAACAAGCGGAAGCTGATGTCATCTTAGTTGTTGCCTGCGGAGAACGCGCCAATGAGGTGGTTGAAATTTTTGTTGAATTTCCTGAATTGGACGACCCTCATACCGGACGTAAATTGATTGAACGGACAACCATTATTTGCAACACGTCAAATATGCCGGTAGCTGCCCGGGAAGCTTCTGTTTATACAGGGATGACCATCGGAGAATATTATCGGGCAATGGGATTAAAGGTTTTAATTCTGGCAGATTCGACTTCTCGTTGGGCTCAGGCTCTCCGGGAAATGTCCAATCGTCTGGAGGAACTTCCGGGACCTGATGCCTTTCCCATGGACCTTTCTGCCATCATCTCCAACTTTTACGCACGGGCAGGATTGGTAAAATTAAACAATGGTGCGACAGGTTCCGTAACATTTATCGGTACAGTATCTCCTGCCGGAGGAAACTTGAAAGAACCGGTAACCGAATCAACAAAAAAAGCGGCCCGGTGTTTCTATGCTCTTTCTCAGAATCGGGCCGATTCAAAACGTTACCCGGCTATTGACCCTCAAGACAGTTATTCCAAATATCTGGAATATCCTGAAATAGAAGATTATCTGAACACCCAGGTAGAAACAGGATGGGTAGAAAAGGTAAATCAGGCAAAAACCATTATTCAACGAGGGAAAGAAGCATACGAACAAATCAATATCTTGGGAGACGATGGCGTTCCTACCGAATATCATGACCGTTATTGGAAATCAGAACTGCTCGATTTTGTCATCCTGCAACAGGATTCATTTGATCCTACCGACTCCAATTGTCCTATGGAACGTCAAAAGTTCATGTTCAATGCCATTATGAAAGTATGTAACATCGAATTTTCTCATCAGGGATTTGAAGAGTGTATTGCTTTCTACAAAGAATTAATCAACGATTTCAGACAAATGAATTATTCGCAATATCAGAGCGAAAACTTCAATAACTACTACAACAAGGCGCAACAGTTGATAAAAGAAAAACTGGCAGAATAATCACCTTTTCAAAACTATTGGCAATGGAAACAAAAGCATTTCAAAAAATATATACAAAAATAGAAGATATTACCAAAGCCACGGTAACAGTTCGCGCCTCTAATGTAGGCAATGATGAATTGGCAAGCGTAGGAGGAAAACTGGCTCAGGTAGTAAAAATCGACGGCGAAAAAATCACCTTGCAAGTCTTTGCCGGAACAGAAGGGATATCCACCTCCTCGGAAGTAATGTTTTACGGAGAACCGCCCAAATTAAAAGTAGGGGACGCTTTAGCCGGACGTATTTTCAATGCCTTTGGAACCCCCATATACGGTTCTAAAGAAATTGAAGGGGAAGAACGTGAAATCGGAGGTCCTACCGTAAATCCATACAAACGTCTCCAACCTTCTGAATTCATACCTACCGGTATTGCCGGTATCGACCTGAACAATGCTTTGGTATCGGGACAAAAAATACCGTTCTTTGCGGACCCCGACCAGCCATACAATCAAGTAATGGCCATGGTGGCTTTACGGGCTAAAGCAGATAAAATCATTTTGGGAGGAATGGGGATTACAAACGATGACTTTCTCTATTTCAAAAACGTATTTGACAATGCAGGAGCATTGGACCGTATTGTTTTCTTTGTAAACACCACTGAAAATCCTCCTGTTGAACGATTATTGGTTCCGGATATGGCCCTTACGGCTGCAGAATATTTTGCTGTTGATAAAGGAGAAAAAGTGTTGGTGTTATTAACGGATATGACCTTGTACGCCGACGCATTGGCCATTGTATCAAATCGTATGGATCAAATTCCTTCTAAAGATTCCATGCCCGGCTCTCTCTATTCAGACTTGGCCAAAATATATGAAAAGGCAGTACAACTTCCCAACGGTGGATCTATTACCATTGTTGCCGTCACTACTTTGAATGGAGGAGATATTACTCATGCCGTACCGGATAATACCGGATACATTACCGAAGGGCAGCTTTTCTTGCGTAACGACAGTGATACGGGAAAAGTAATTGTTGACCCGTTCCGAAGTTTGTCCCGATTAAAACAGTTGGTTATCGGGAAAAAGACAAGAGAAGATCATCCTCAAGTAATGAATGCTGCAGTACGTCTTTATGCCGATGCTGCCAATGCAAAAACGAAATTGGAAAATGGTTTCGAACTGACCGATTACGACAATCGTACTCTGAAATTTGCTTATGACTATTCCAAAGAACTATTGGCTATTGATGTTAATATTGATGTAACTCAAATGTTAAATACTGCTTGGGAATTATTCGCCAAATATTTTACAAAAGCAGAAGTAGCTATCAAAAATGAATTGGTGGAAAAATATTGGCCCAAAGCATAAAATACATATTCAATATTTTTCCATCTTCTAACATAAAACAAGGGATAAATGGCAATAAAATTTCAATATAACAAAACTTCCATGGGAGAATTGGGCAAGCAATTAAAAATGCGGGAAAAAGCTTTGCCTACCATCAAAAGCAAAGAATCCGCTTTGCGTTTAGAGGTAAAAAAAGCCAAAAAAGAAGCCCAACACTTCCTTGATGAATTAAGGAGTACCATGGAACAATATGATTATATGGTAGCTTTGTGGGGAGAATTTGACAGTGATTTACTCAGAATTGAGCACGTAGAATTAAATACCTCCAAAATTGCCGGTGTACGTCTGCCTTATATCCAAGAAATTACTTTTTCAGAAAAAGAATATAGTCTATTCAGTAGTCCCATATGGTTCTCTGATGGAATAGAATTACTGAAAAAATTAGCTCGATTAGGACTTGAAAGTGCCTTGAATTCTGAAAAAGCCGATATTTTGGAACATGCTCGGAAAAAAACGACTCAAAAAGTAAATCTTTATGAGAAAGTACAAATTCCGGGATATAAAGAAGCTATACTGAAAATTAAACGATATTTGGAAGATGAAGACAATCTGTCCAAATCTTCTCAAAAAATCGTAAAATCCCGCCACGAACAAGAAAAGATAAAGGAGGATACGGTATGGTAACACCGATGATAAAATATACATTTTTGATTCATCATTCCCGCCGACAGGAATTCATCGATGCTTTAGGAAAATTGGGAATTGTTGACGTCTCCATAACCGGATGGGAACCTAATGCAGAACAACGGTCCCGTTTAACCGAAATCAATAATTGCAAACAGATATTAAGTAAATTAGAGGCACTTAAATCCACTTATAAAAACGTAGAACAACTCTCTGATAAAAATACTTTCTGTAATGCAGAAGCATTGATGCAGACTTATACTCTTGCATTTGCTCAAAATGAGCAATTAAAAACAGCTCTTTCCAAATCCCTTCGTGAGCAGAAAGAGTTAAGTATTTGGGGCGATTTTTCCAAGGAGTTGTTGAATCAATTGGAAGAAAATGGCATTAAGTTATATCTCTTCTCTGTTGGATTAAAGACCTATAATCCTGAATGGGAAAACGAATATCATATCGAAACAGTAAATACCGATACCACTCGAAAATATTTCGTTGTTATCTCGGACGATGGTATTCAACCTGTATTACCAGGTGCAACTGCCATCAAACTTCCGGATATGACTTTCAGTGAAAAAGAAAAAGAGATTACAAACATAAAAGCTGAAATTCAACAAAACGAAACGACATTAGCTCATTGCACAAACGGTATCCCCTGTCTGAAAGAATATGTGGAACAGTTACAGGAAACACTATCGGAAGATATCATTAAATCCAATAATGTTACTGTAGCCGATGACACCATTTACCTCATGGAAGGGTGGGTGCCAGAACAAAATATCGCAGTAGTAGATGAAATGTTTGAGAATAATCCGGATGTTATTGTCTTTAAAAATAAACCGACACAGGAGGATAATCCCCCTGTTTTACTAAAGAACAATAAATTTGCGCGGTTATGTGAAATGATTAGTAAGCTATATTCTCTTCCTAATTATCACGAAGTAGATTTAACCCCATTTTTTGCTCCGTTCTTCATCTTTTTTGTCGGAATCTGTTTTGGTGACTTAGCATATGGAATCATGGTATTCATAGCTGCACTAATCATTCATTTAAGAACAAAGAATCCGGACATCAAACCTGTCACTTCTTTAGTTATGTGGTGTGCTTTTGCCAGTATGCTCATGGGCTCGATTACCGGAACTTTTGCAGGAATCAGTTTAAGTTCCGTTCCTGCTTTCTCGAACATTCATTTCATGGAACAAATGAGTATGTTCTCTTTTGCACTAACTGTCGGAGGAGTTCAATTAATCTATGCCATGTTTGTCAAAGCATTTGCCCGAATCAAACGATTCGGATTCAAATATGGAATCTCCACATTAGCCTGGATTGCGGTGTTATTGGTAACAGGATTAACCTTTATCCTGCCAGAACAAGGTATCAACTTTACCATGAATTCTCCCGTCTATATCACTGTTTTATGTATCTGTTTACTATTAAATATTCTCTTTTTGGATCCATCCAAGAAGAATTTATTAAGTAATTTCGGTTCCGGATTATGGGAACTCTATAATTCAATAACAGGATTATTGGGAGATATCCTTTCCTATATACGGTTATTCGCTTTAGGTCTTTCCAGCGGAATTATTGCGAGCGTTTTCAATGATTTGGCTATTGGTATGAGTGGAGATATCCCGGTTGTAAAATATATTATCATGATTATTATTTTACTTATCGGACATGGTATCAATATATTTATGTCAGCCATCAGTTCTTTTGTACATCCATTACGTCTGACTTTCGTTGAATTCTATAAAAATGCAGGGTTCGAAGGAGGAGGACGGGAATACAAACCTTTTAAAAAGCATATAAATAAAAATTAATAATTGTTTAACTTTCTAAATTTTAAAATGTTATGGAACCAATTTTATTGGCCTATCTGGGAGTAGCATTAGCATTGGCGCTATCAGGTATCGGAAGTGCTTACGGGGTATCAATAGCAGGTAATGCAGTAGTAGGAGCCATGAAAAAAAATCCGGATATGTTCGGAAATTATCTTGTTCTCAGTGCTATGGCAGGGACACAAGGATTGTACGGATTTGTCGGATATTTTATTTTCAAACCATTAATTGTTACCGGAATTACGGGAGTACAAGCAGCCGGAGTATTTGGTGGTTCATTGGCATTAGGGTTGGTTTGTTTATTCTCAGCCATACGTCAAGGACAAGTTTGTGCAAATGGAATTACTGCCATTGGAAACGGGCACAATGTTTTTGCCAATACATTGATATTAAGTGTATTCCCTGAACTATACGCTATTTTGGGAGTTGCAGCCGTATTTATTATCAGTACTGTAGTCTAATTACTCCTTTCATAGGATAAAAAAGGTCGAAATTTGAATTTTCGGCCTTTTTTTTGCGATAAAATTTTGACAAAACGATAAAATAACCATCATAAACGACTATATTTGCATATATTTAGACTAAATATAAATATGAAAAAAATTCTTTTCCTTTTATTAACAGTTTGTTCTTTAGTTGCCTGTGACAAAAATTATTATGAGACAGGATATTCTCAATCTCAAATTGTTACATTTACCATATATGCAGAAGACTGGCAATTAGTAGGTGATCCGAATGAAATCAATTCTTATTATACATATATATTCAACACTCGCGAAATCACCTCTGACATTTATTACAACGGTTCGGTTACGGGTTACCTCGTTCAAGATGAAGGAACTAATAACGAAGTACAAACTCCTCTTCCTTATGTATTACATTTAGGCGATGACGTCAATCCTTTTTGGACAGAAACATATACCTTTGATTTTATGCCCGGATCTATCGCCTTCTATGTCAGATACAGCGATTTTGCCACACAAGTCGTTCCTCCTACCTGTACTTTTCGAATGGTACTAAGATGGTAAACGATAAACAACAGGATTTTTATATGTAAATTCTTACTTAAAAACAAAAGTTAATACTACTTCGTTAAAACATATTCTCCTCCATAGATAAAATATTTTTTGTTTCCAAACAATAATAAAATAGGCTGACCTCAACGTTTGAAGTCAGCCTTAATTTATATTCTGATAAACCTTTAATCTAAATTAAATATTCCTTGCTTCCGATTACTTCATATCATATCGAAAGAAATCAATATCAACATATC
>CASFOM010000175.1 GCA_949296295.1 uncultured Alistipes sp.
CACTTGCCCTGCGTAGATTTCGTCTCCGGGAGCGACAAAGAAACGGCCTCGGTCCTGTAATTTGTTGATGGCATAGGCGTATGCCGTCCCTGTTTCCATGGCAATCAGGGAACCGTTGTTTCTCATTTCTATATCGCCTTTATACGGTTCAAACCCTTTCAGCCGATGAGCCATAACGGCCTCTCCGGCGGTAGCGGTAAGCAAGTTGCTTCGTAACCCGATGATTCCCCGGGAAGGTATTTCGAAAACCAGTCTGTTTCGGTCTCCATTGGTATCCATCTGCATCAGGTTCCCTTTCCGTTTGGTGACCATTTCAATAGCTTTACCGGCATATTCTTCCGGGATATCTATGGTGAGTTCTTCTACGGGTTCACATTTTACCCCGTCGATTTCTTTGATGATGACTCTCGGTTGTCCTACCTGTAATTCATACCCTTCACGACGCATGGTTTCAATGAGGACGCTGAGATGGAGTACCCCACGTCCGAATACGATAAAGCTGTCGGCCGTTTCTCCATCCTGTACCCTTAATGCGAGATTCTTTTCCAGTTCCCGTTCCAACCGTTCCTTGATGTGTCTGGAGGTCACATATTTCCCATCCCTTCCGAAAAAGGGAGAATCGTTAATGGTAAAGAGCATACTCATCGTCGGTTCGTCGATATCAATGGGTTTCAGCGGTTCCGGATTTTCAAAGTCAGTGATGGTATCTCCGATTTCAAATCCTTCTATTCCGACAATGGCGCATAATTCGCCGCAAGGGACCTCTTCAACTTTCTCTTTTCCCAAACCTTCAAAGAGCATTAACTCTTTGATACGGGTTTTGACTTGTGTTTTTCCGTCACGTTTAGCTAACGTAACCGGCATGCCGGCTTTTAAAGTTCCCCGGGTGAGTTTTCCTATGGCTACCCGTCCTACATAAGAGGAGTACTCCAAAGAAGTAATGAGCAGCTGCGGGGTCCCTTCCTGTACTTGAGGCGCAGGGATATCCTCAATGATGGCATCGAGCAGGGGAACGATGGAGTCGGAAGGTTGTTTCCAGTCCCGGGACATCCATCCTTGTTTTGCACTACCGTATATGGCGGTGAAATCCAACTGTTCTTCTGTGGCATTAAGAGCGAACATGAGGTCGAACACTTCTTCATATACCTCATCCGGGCGACAGTTCGGTTTATCCACCTTATTGATTACCACAATAGGTTTTTTCCCTAAAGCCAATGCTTTTTGGAGGACGAATCGGGTTTGAGGCATGGTTCCTTCAAAAGCATCCACGAGGAGGAGTACACCATCGGCCATATTCAAGACCCGTTCTACTTCTCCCCCGAAATCGGAGTGTCCTGGAGTGTCAATAATATTGATTTTGTAGTCTTTGTACCGGACGGATACGTTCTTCGCTAAGATAGTGATTCCTCTTTCGCGTTCTATATCATTATTATCGAGGATTAATTCTCCTGATTTTTCATTGTCCCGGAATAATTTTCCTTGAAGAATCATCTTGTCCACCAAGGTTGTTTTCCCGTGATCGACATGGGCGATGATTGCAATATTTCTGAGTTTTTGCATCTTATAATTTACTTAGCGGGTGCAAAGATAATCGTTTTCGGGAAGATATGCCAATTTTTTATCAAGGTTTTGTATCGGACGGATAGGTTCCATATATGGATAAATTTCATAAAATTTTGTATTTTTGTCCGTCATACAGTTAAAAATTAAAGAAGCAAGTCATGGAAGAAGATATTATCCGGGTAAAACGGAGTGGCAACACTTTTTCCGAAATTATTTTAGGTCGGGTAGAAGATCATTTGTCCCGTTTGGTTTCCGGCCGTCGTGTTATAGTGATTACGGATAGCCATGTTTACGAATATTACCGTACAGTGATTGATGCTTATGAACATATTGTCATAGGCTTGGGAGAGACGATAAAGACGTTGGATACGGTAGCTTCCATTTATTCCCAGTTGTTGTCCATCGGAGCAGACCGTCAGTGTTACATAGTAGGTTTTGGCGGGGGTATTGTTACGGATATAGCAGGTTTTGTCGCCTCTACCTATATGCGGGGTTTACGTTTTGGTTTTGTAGCAACAACGTTGTTGGCGCAGGTGGATGCGAGTGTAGGAGGGAAGAACGGGGTGAATGTTGATGGTTACAAGAATATGGCAGGGACCTTCAATCAACCCGATTTTGTTATTTGTGACTTGCAAACCCTGCACACTCTTCCGGACCGGGAGTTTCAGGCAGGTTTGGCGGAGATTTTGAAGGCAGGATTGATTTGTAATCCCAAACTGTTCCGTATGATGGAAACGTATTCATACGAGGATTTTCGGAATGATGAGCGTCTTTTGGCAACGATAGTTCGGGAGTCGATACTCATCAAGGCCCATATAGTAGAACGGGATGAACGGGAGTCCGGGGAACGTAAGAAGCTCAATTTGGGACATACGTTTGCCCATGCGATAGAGAAGAGTACCCGTGCGTATCTGCATGGTGAGGCGGTAGCTTTGGGGCTCCTTTATACTGCTCGTATATCGTGTCGTTTGGGATTGCTCGAATCGAGCGATGTAGAGTTGCTGGAAGGAGCCCTGTCCCGTTTGAAATTGCCCACAAGTTGCAGTGTATCCACCCCGACGTTGTTGCGTGCTTTGCATATAGATAAGAAGAAAGAGGCGGACAGTGTTTATTTTATTGTGCTGACCTCGTTGGGATCATGCGAAATACGAAAGATGAAATTCAGTGAATTGGAAACGCTGGCGGAATAATTTTCGTTGGTGTTTTTTTATTTTTCAGAAGTATCAATATGTTAAAAAAGGAGCGCTACAAAGCGGTAATTTCGTGGTTTGAAACCCATATGCCCATTGCGGAGACGGAGCTGCACTATGACAATCCGTTTCAGTTGTTGGTAGCGGTTATCTTGTCGGCCCAGTGTACGGATAAGCGGGTAAATATGGTTACTCCGGCATTGTTTCGTCGTTATCCGGATGCGGAGTCGATGGCCTCCAGTTCCCCGGAAGAAATCTATACCTATATAAAGAGTGTATCCTACCCGAATAATAAGGCTTCCCATTTATATAAGATGGCGGGTCAGTTGGTCAGTCGTTACGGATCCGAAGTACCATCCCGAGTAGAAGATTTGGTTACGTTGTCCGGAGTAGGTCGGAAAACGGCCAATGTGGTGGTCTCTGTGGTTTACCATCAGCCGGCGATGGCCGTTGATACTCATGTTTTTCGTGTTTCTGCCCGATTGGGATTGACTACTCGGGCGAAGACACCTGTTCAGGCGGAAGAGCAGCTGGTTCGTTATATTCCTCGGGATAAGTTAGGGATAGCCCATCATTGGCTTATTCTGCATGGTCGTTATGTATGTACGGCTCGTCATCCGCATTGCAACAAGTGTGGTTTGTCTGATTTATGTGTTTTTTACAAAAAAATGGGATTTTTGAAAAATAATTTATAAATAAGGAACAATAAATTTTTTCTTTATCTCGTTGAGAATGGTATAAAAACTGTGAGAGGTTGTTTTCAGACATTCTTTGAGAAGGACAAATAAGAAATAAAAATAAATATAGTTATGAATGAAGTAGATATCAAAGAGTTAAACGAGCGTATTCGACAACAGAGTGCATTTGTTGATTTGTTGAATATGGAGATGGGCAAGGTGATTATCGGTCAGCGTCATTTGGTTGATTCGTTACTGATCGGATTGCTCTCCGGAGGTCATATTTTATTGGAAGGAGTTCCAGGGTTGGCCAAGACGTTGGCCATAACGACGTTGTCACAGGCCGTTGATGCCCATTTTTCTCGAATACAGTTTACTCCGGACCTGTTGCCGGCGGATTTGATAGGGACTTTGATTTACAGCCAAAAGAGCGAAGAGTTTACGGTCAAGAAAGGTCCTGTTTTTGCGAACTTTGTTTTGGCGGATGAAATCAACCGTTCTCCGGCGAAGGTACAGAGTGCGTTGTTGGAAGCGATGCAGGAACGTCAGGTGACGATAGGAGATACGACCTATCCTCTTCCCCGTCCGTTTTTGGTATTGGCAACCCAGAATCCGTTGGAACAAGAGGGTACTTATCCATTGCCGGAAGCACAGGTGGACCGTTTTATGTTAAAGGTTTGCATCACTTATCCTAAACGGGAAGAAGAGAAACAGATTATCCGTCAGAATATGCAGGGTACTTTCCCTCGTGCGACGAAAGTGATATCACCGGAAGATATCCTGAAAGCGCGGGAAGTGGTGAACGAGGTTTATATGGACGAAAAAATCGAACGTTATATTGTCGATATCATTTTTGCGACCCGTACACCGGAAGAATACCAGTTGGATAATATTCGTAGTTTGATATCGTACGGAGGTTCTCCTAGAGCAAGTATTTCTTTGGCGAAGGCGTCAAAAGCGTATGCTTTCATCAAACGTCGTGGTTATGTCATACCGGAGGATGTCCGGGCCGTAGCCCATGATGTTTTGCGCCACAGGATTGGATTGACCTATGAAGCGGAAGCGGAAAATATATCATCGGAAGATTTGATTACGGAAATACTTAACCGGGTTGATGTTCCTTAATGTAGGGATAAGACCAGGTGTGTGAGAAATTTTTATGTCAAATCGGAATAAGAAACAGTAATAAAAAGAGGCAGGGATGACAGATGCGGATATACTGAAAAAGGTACGAAAGATTGAGATAAAGACGCGAGGTCTCTCGAATGAGATTTTTGCGGGGAAATATCATAGTGCCTTCAAAGGGCGCGGGATGTCGTTCAGTGAGGTCCGCGAATATCGTATAGGAGATGATGTTCGGGATATCGATTGGAATGTGACAGCCCGGACGGGTACGGCTCATATCAAGACGTATGAAGAAGAGCGGGAGCTGACGTTGATGTTGTTGGTTGATGTCAGTGCGTCGGGCTTGTTTGGGTCGGTGGATATGCTGAAGCGGAATTTGGCGACTGAGATAGCCGCGGTTTTGGCTTTTTCCGCAGAACAAAACAACGATAAGATAGGATGTCTTTTTTTCAGTGACCGGATAGAGAAATTTATCCCACCGAAGAAAGGTCGTAGTCATATCTTACGTATTATCAGGGAGTTGATTAATTTTGAGCCGGTGAGTCGTCGGACAGCATTATCCGTTCCCTTTACCTATATGACAGGGGCTTTACGGAAGCGTTCAGTAGCCTTTGTTTTGTCCGATTTTATGGATGTGGATGCTCATACGCACATAGCTCGTTTTGAGAATGCCTTGAAAATTGTTTCAGGGAAACATGATGTAGTAGGAATACGGTTGTATGATCGACGGGAAGATGAATTGCCCGATATGGGAGCCGTTCAGATGTTGGATGCGGAGACGGGCGAGACGGCGTGGGTGGATACCTCGTCTCGTCGTATTCGAGAAGGTTATGCCTTTCATCGTCGCGAGATGCTGATGGCGATAGAAACGACGTTGATGCGTTATCGTATAGATAATATAGCGGTAGCTACGGATGATGATTATGTGAAACAATTAATACGACTGTTCAAGAATCGCTGATGTTTTTGCATCGGTATTTATATAGATACATGAAACGAACCAGATATAGTATAGTTTTCGCCGCGTTAGTCGGTTTGATGTTTGTCGGGAGGCTTTTTTCACAAGTTCCACAATCCGGACTACCGGAAGTTTCTGCCCGGATTACGCCCGATACTATTTTGATAGGCGACCGTTTTCGTTTGACCATAGAGGTATCGAAAGATTTGGCACAGGTGGTTGATTTTCCAAATTTCGGGGAAGCGGGAGCGACCTCACGCGATACGTTTGAGGTGGTATCGGTATCAGGGATAGATACGTTGTCCCGTTCAGGTCGTCAACATACCATTTCCTTGACGTACGAGATGACTTGTTTCGAAGCAGGGAGTTATAATTTAGGACGTTTCCCTGTTCTTTATTTGGATAAGAATGTGATGGATACGTTGTATTCGAAGGAGCCGTTGTCTTTGGTAGTACGGACGTTCGAGATTGATACGACGAAACAGCAGATTGTAGATATCAAAAAGCCTATTCATACGCCGCTTCAGTTTCGTGAGATACGGAATTATTTGTTGTGGGGTTTGTTAGCGTTGGCCTTGATAGGTTTAGGAATATGGCTGTTTATCAAGATGAAACGCCGGGAGTCCATTTTTGCTCCGCGACCGGAAGAGCCTCCTCATGTTACTGCTATACGTGCGTTGGAAGATATGCATGAACAAAAATTGTGGCAGAACGGGAAACACAAGCAATACTATACTTTATTGACGGATATTATCCGAACATATCTGGAAGGCCGCTATGGAATAAGTGCCGGCGAGATGACTTCTGATGAAATTCGTTCGGCGTTGCGTTCAGCAGGATTGGAAACGTTGGAGTATGATCGTATGGACCGTCTTTTCAGTACGGCGGATTTGGTTAAGTTTGCCAAATTTATACCGGATGCTGATGAAAACGAACGATTGTATTCAGATTCCTATTATTTTGTAGAGGATACCAAGTTGTTGCCTACGGAGCAAGTGCCACCGGCTAAGGAGGAATCGGAATTGCCAACGGAAAAAGGGGAGGAGGATAATCGATGAGAAGTTCAGTATTCATAATTTTATTGTTGATGATGTTTGGGAATGTCCTTTCTGTTTCGGCACAAAAGGAACGGTCTCAGATTCGCAGTGGAAATAAATTGTATGAACGGGGTGATTATGTAGGAGCAGAAGTGGACTATTTACGTGCTTTGGAATTTGCCCCGAAATCATTGGAAGCCCGATTTAATTTGGCTGCAGCACAATATAAGCAGGAACGGTATGATGATGCTGAAAAAGTCCTGCAGGAGTTGGCACAAGATACTCTGAATATGGATTATCGTGCGGATATTCAATATAATTTGGGTAATGTCTTTATGAAACAGCGTAAATTTCAGGAGGCTGTTGAGGCATATAAAAATTCATTACGGGTAAATCCTTCCGATATGGATGCCAAATTTAATTTGGCTTATGCTCAAAAAATGTTGGAAAAAGATCAGCAGAACCAAAACCAGCAGAATAACCAGAACAATCAGAATAACGACCAGAACAAGGACCAGAACGATCAGAACAAGGATCAGAACGACCAGAACAAGGACCAGAATGATCAGAACAAGGACCAGAACGATCAGAATAAAGACCAGAATGATCAGAACAAGGACCAGAACGATCAGAATAAGGACCAGAATGATCAGAACAAGGACCAGAACGACCAGAACAAGGATCAGAACGATCAGAATAAGGACCAGAATGACCAGAATAAGGACCAGAACGATCGGAATCAAGGGGAAGGAAATAATCCCAACCAGAACGAGATGACTCGTGATGAAGCAGAAAAGCTGTTACAGGCTATTCAGAATAATGAGGACAATACTCGTAAGAAAGTAAATGCACAAAAGGCGAAGGGAGGCGCTGTTTCTTCGGGGAAAAATTGGTAACCGGAGACCTCTTGTTATGAACGAATAAAAAATAACACAACAATGGATATAGTTCGCTTTGAGAATCCCGGTTGGTTGTACCTGCTCTTTTTGTTGGTACCGATGACCGTATTCTATGTCTATAAGTTTCGGAAAGGGCGAGCGACGTTACAGATGTCTTCTTTGGAAGGATTGCATGAGTTGCCACGTACGGCTCGTTATTATCTTCGTCATATGCCTTTTTTATTGCGGTTTATCGCAGTAGGGTTAATCATCGTGGCGATGGCTCGTCCGCAAGGAGCCCAGGACAATCAGGACGTTTCTACTCAAGGGGTGGATATTGTATTGGCATTGGATGTTTCGGGGAGTATGCTTGCCCGAGATTTTAATCCGGACCGTATTTCAGCGGCGAAGGATGTCGCGACCAAATTTATTTTGGATCGTCGAAGTGACCGGATTGGTTTGGTTGTCTTTGCAGCGGAGAGTTATACGCAAAGTCCGTTGACGACGGATCATGCTACTTTGATTAATTTGTTGAATCAGGTAGAGAGTGGATTGTTGGAAGACGGTACAGCGATAGGTAACGGATTAGCGACGGCAGTAAGTCGTTTAAAAGAGAGTGATGCGAAAAGCAAGGTTGTGATACTCTTGACGGATGGGGTGAATAATAGTGGTCAGATAGCACCTTTGACGGCAGCGGAGATAGCGAAGAATTTTGGCATAAAGGTTTATACGATAGGAGTAGGGACGAAAGGGACTGCTCCTATGCCGGTTCAGGATGCGTGGGGAAATCGTGTTTTTGTGCAGGCTCCGGTAGAGATTGACGAGGAGGTTCTTCAGCAAATTTCGGAAGAGACAGGGGGAAAATATTATCGTGCGACGGATAATCAGTCTTTGCGAGATATTTACGATCAGATTAATTCCTTGGAGAAGACCAAGATTGAAGTTAAGGATTATTTGGTTTATCAGGAACGTTATCTGTTGTTTGTTTTGTTGGCGTTAGGAGCTTTGTTGATAGAAATGTTTGTTCGTCATATTTATTTACGTCAAATACCATAAAGCGATGTTTCGATTTGCACAACCAGAATATCTTTATTTGTTGCTTTCCCTTCCTTTGCTGGGATTGCTGTATGTTTACGTTGTACGTCGTCGGGCGAAACAGATTGCCCGTTTTGGGGATGCGGCCCTTTTTCGGGAGTTGACACCGGAAGCGTCCTGGAGTAAGATTCGAACGAAATATTTATTGATAACGTTGTCCGTTGTCTTTTTATCTTTGGCGGCAGCACGCCCGCAGTTTGGCGCCAAGTTGAAGGAGACGAAAAAGCGAGGAGCAGAGATCGTGTTGGTGGTAGATGTTTCCAACAGTATGTTGACGGAGGATTTTTCTCCCTCAAGGTTGGAACGGACGAAATATGCGATTAATCGTTTGATTGACAAGTTGTCACAGGACAGGATTGGGTTGGTTGTATTTGCGGGAGATGCCTTTGTTCAGTTACCAGTAACAGCGGATTTTGTGTCAGCCAAGAATTTTGTGTCGCAGATTTCTCCGGAAATGATTTCCCGTCAGGGGACAGCAATCGGGAAGGCGTTATCGACGGCGCAGCGATCTTTTTCCTTGCAGAGTGACAAGAGTCGTGCGATTATCTTGATTTCGGATGGGGAGAATCATGAGGACGATGCGGTAGCCATAGCGGATCAGATAGGAAAATCGGGAACGGTTATTCATGCGATAGGTATAGGGACACCAGAGGGGGCTCCCATTAATATAGGGGGTGAGATGATGAAGGA
>CASFOM010000176.1 GCA_949296295.1 uncultured Alistipes sp.
ATCCACTACATCACTATCCACACCTTCTCCTTGTGTAGCAATCAGACGCTCTCCTCGTAAATGACGCTTCATCTTTCGAGTAAGTTTCGACAAAACATTATCCCGTTCCGTATATAGAGAAACAAGTGCATTATAGGCCCAAATAGCAGAAAGAGGAGAGGTAAAACGGACCAATACCTGATTCTTGGACACCTCTACCAAATAGGCATCCTGAGTACCCGGAGAAACCGTAGGAATAGTAGAAACCTGTTGTACAATAATGTTACGTCGAGACTTCACATTCGTTACCATCGAATGACTTAATCCCTTCTTCTTAAAAAAAGCATCTATCTTATTGGCTGCCAACAAACCTTCCTTATCTTCCTGAGAAGCTACTATACTAAATGATTTTTCCAAATTAAAAGAAGCGGTTGCTGATACAGAAAGATTAACCTCCGTTGACTCACCCTTCTTCCGAAACCAATCTTTTATACCCCCTTGAGCAGGAACTGCCATACAGAAAAGAAAGGATAAAAAAACGGAATACCGAACAAAAATATTCATAAACAAAAATCGTATCTACATGAAACTTATCTGAAAACCCTTTAGACTATCAACATGACAAGCAGACAGTTACTAATAATAGTCCGGGAATAATGGCACAAAGATATTCATTTTTCCATGAGATGTTTTTATTTTTTCCCTTTTTTTTAGTTCCTTTGGTAAGCTTTATCTTCGTTTCTTTAACTCTAAATCATGGATAAAAACGTCGTTATCATCCCTACATACAACGAAAAGGAAAATATCGAAGCCATTATAAACACCGTATTTTCCCTTCCGGAACCTTTCGAAATTTTAATTATTGACGATAATTCTCCTGACGGTACGGCAACCATCGTCAAAAATTTACAAATGCAATATCCGGGAAAGTTGCATATAATCGAAAGAGAAGGAAAATTAGGGTTAGGAACCGCCTATTTATCCGGATTTCAATGGGCATTAAAAAACAGCTATGATTATATTTTCGAAATGGATGCCGATTTTTCTCATAATCCGGCAGATCTTATCAAGCTGTATCATGCCTGTAAAGATAAGGGGGCTGACCTTTCCATCGGTTCCAGATACAAAACAGGTGTGAATGTCGTCAATTGGCCCATCGGACGCGTCATCATGTCCTACTACGCATCCGTATATGTCCGGGTTATTACCCGTATGCCCGTCAAGGATGCTACCGCAGGATTCGTTTGTTACTCTTCCAAAGTATTAAAAGCCATAAGGTTGGATAGAATACAAATGAAAGGATATGGATTTCAGATTGAAATGAAATATACCGCCTGGAGATTAGGTTTTAACTTGGAAGAGGTTCCCATCATATTTACTGACCGAAAAGCCGGAAATTCAAAAATGAGTAGCGGAATATTCGGAGAAGCATTCTGGGGGGTATTGAAATTACCTTTTCGCATATATAAATACCACGCATAATAATTTCATGAAAAAAAAACTGATATACAACGGAATAATCGTAAATGAAAACCGTCGGTTCGAAGGATACATCATTATTGAAGGTACCCGAATTAAGGAAGTAAAAGAGGGTAAGTTTACCGGAAAGAAAGAAACTTTCGACTCTTTGACAGATGCTAAGGGGGGATATATCATCCCCGGAGTAATTGATGACCAGGTACATTTTCGGGAACCCGGATTAACTTATAAAGGAGATATTCACAGTGAATCCCGAGCTGCCGTAGCCGGAGGGGTAACCTCTTATATGGATATGCCCAATACAAAACCGACAACAACCTCTTGGGAAGCACTCAATTGGAAATACGAGACAGCTGAAGCCAACTCTTTAGCCAACTACTCTTTTTATCTCGGGGCTACCAATACCAATTTCGATGTCATTGAAAAAGCAGATATTCAAAAAGTATGCGGCATCAAAGTTTTTATGGGTTCTTCCACCGGTAACATGCTGGTAGATAGTCAGGAAATGCTCGTTCGTTTATTTTCCTCCTCTCCTTTATTGATTGCAACTCATTGTGAAGAAGAACACATTATTCAGGAAAATCTGAAACGATACAAAGCCTTATATGGAGATACCCTTACGGCTTCCGCACACCCTGCCATCAGAAGTTCCGAAGCATGTTACGCTTCCACTGCAAAAGCAGTAGAACTCGCACATAAATACGGGGGACGATTACATGTCCTTCACCTAAGTACCAGACGTGAAACAGAATTGTTTGACGCCAGGCCCATACAGGCTAAAAATGTAACTTGTGAAGTTTGTGTCCACCATTTATGGTTCTCGGATAAAGATTATGCGGAAAAAGGAAATTTTATCAAATGGAATCCTGCAATAAAAACAGAAGCTGACCGGGAAGGATTACGCGAGGCTTTGAAAAAAGGGCGTATCGATGTTGTTGCCACCGATCATGCTCCGCATTCTTTGGAAGAAAAAAAACGACCTTATATGGAAGCTCCTTCGGGAGGACCTTTAATACAACATTCCTTAACGGCTATGATGGAACTGGTAAAACATGGCGTATTTACTCCGGAAATGGTCGTCGAAAAAATGGCTCATGCTCCTGCCAGACTTTTCAACATACGGGAACGGGGCTTTTTAAGACCTGGATATTTTGCTGATATAACCGTAATAGCTCCGGACAACCCCTGGACGGTAACCCCGGAAAATATCCTTTATAAATGTCACTGGTCGCCTTTCATGGGACAAACTTTCTCCTGTAAAGTAACCCATACATTCATTAACGGAACTCTTGTTTATGACAACGGCATATTAAACGAAGATTTCCGAGGAATGGCATTGGAATTCGACAGATAGATTTATCCCTTCTGGAAAATAACTTTTATCGATATTACTTACTCTATGAATACAAAACACGATTTTATTCGTCCTGTTGTTGACCGGGATTTGAAACTATATATAGAAACCTATGGATGTCAGATGAATGTCGGAGACAGTGAGGTGGTCCTGGCAATCATGCAGACTCACGGATATACTCACACTACTCAACCGGGAGAAGCCGATATCATCCTAATCAATACCTGTTCTATCCGGGACAATGCGGAACAACGCGTATTGGGACGGCTGAAAGAACTGGGCGCTCTAAAAAAGAAAAAACCGGCCTTAATCATCGGGGTAATCGGATGTATGGCCGAACGATTAAAAGAGAAACTTATCGAACAGGAACGAATGGTGGATATTGTGGCCGGGCCTGATTCATACCGAAGCCTTCCTGAATTAGTGGGTGCGGCACAACAAGGACACAAAGGGATTAACGTATTGCTTTCTCACGAAGAAACTTATGCCGAAATTACTCCGGTACGACTTGATAAAAATGGGGTATCGGCTTTCGTTTCCATCATGCGTGGATGTAACAACATGTGTGCTTATTGCGTCGTACCATATACCCGAGGGGTAGAACGAAGCAGAGATCCTGAAACCATCTTGGAAGAGGTGCAGGACCTGTTTGGGAAAGGATATCGGGAAGTTACCTTATTGGGACAAAATGTAAATTCTTATCGATGGACCAAAAACGATACGGATATGGATTTCCCCGATTTAATAAAAGCCGTAGCTGAAATATCTCCCCTGTTACGGGTACGGTTTGCCACCTCGCATCCGAAAGACCTCAGTGACAAATTAATCGAAACAATGGCAGAAACACCCAATATTTGTAAAGCCATACACCTTCCCGCTCAATCAGGTTCTTCCCGGATGCTGCAACTGATGAATCGGAAATATACCCGGGAATGGTATCTTGAACGAATAGCTGCCATAAAAAAAGCCATGCCGGAATGCTCCATTTCTACCGATTTGATTGCCGGTTTCTGTTCCGAAACAATAGAAGATCATGCACAAACCCTATCTCTTATGAGAGAGGTGGGATATGAATTTGCCTATATGTTCAAATATTCCATGAGACCGGGGACCAAAGCAGCCAGAACCATGACGGATGATGTATCGGAAGAAGAAAAAACACGAAGATTGACCGAAATTATCAATCTGCAAAACGAATTATCCTTAGAAAGCAATAAACGGGATATTGGGAAAAAATTTGAGGTATTGGTAGAAGGAGTATCCAAAAGAGATGAGAATCGTCTCTTTGGACGAAATTCACAAAACAAGGTAATTGTTTTTCCGAAAAAAGACCATAAACCGGGTGATTACGTAATGATTACCGTAAAAGAATGCAGTTCTGCTACCTTGATAGGAGAAGAAGAATAAACCATGATAAAGTCAATTGTAAAAAATTCAATAGGGATACTGCTTTTTCTGTGGATAACAGGAATAGTGTACGCTCAAAAACCCATCGATTACGTCAATATGTTTATCGGTTCCACTGGGGAACATCATACAGAATACGGAGGAACGACTCCTGCTGTCAGTGAACCTTTCGGCATGACACAATGGTGTGCCGTTACCCGTATCAACGGCATATCAAAAACCATGTATCATTATGACGATCCCCATTTGTTGGGATTTATGGCTACGCATCAACCTGCCGTATGGATGGGAGATTATGGATTTTTTACTTTAATGCCGCAATGTGGAGTCTTAAAAATTAAGGCCGAAGAACGAGCGGTAAATTTGGATAAAAAAAGCGAAACAGCTACTCCCTATTATTACCGGATAGCAACGAAAACAGAGAAAGAACAGGAAATTATTACAGAATTTACGGCCACTTCCCGATGTTCCTTTTTCCGTATTCTATATCCCCATCAGGAAAAAGCGTTGCTGTTATTAGAAGCGGGGAGGGAAAATGCCGGAGGAGGAATAGAAATTATCCCTGAAAAACAAGAAATAAGAATTTATAACAAAGAACGACACGATGCCCATTTGGGACCGGAATTAAAAAATCTGTGCGGTTATTACGTATTGAAATTTTCCAAACCTTTTGTCAGCTACGGAACATGGAAAGAAACGACTGTCCAGGAAGGAAACAAAGAAGATCATGGAGCAAAATCCGGAGGGTATATAGAGTTCGGTTCTGATGGAGAAACGGTGGAGATTAAAATAAGTTCCTCCTTTATAGGTTATGAACAGGCCCTCGAAAATCTGAAACAGGAAATTCCTGAAAATTCATCCTTCGAGAAAATCAAAAAAAAGGTAAAAAACACATGGGAAAAGGAATTGAATAAAATCAAAATCAAAGAAGCTTCAACAGATGACCTGACAACCTTCTATACCGCATTTTTCCGAACCATGCAATATCCTCGGGAATTTTCTGAATACGGGAAATATTACAGTCCTTTTGATGACCAGATACATGAAGGAATATCTTACAGCGCATTTTCCTTATGGGATACCTTTCGGGCTCAACACCCCTGGTTATTGTTGACTCAACCAGAACGAGTCGCTCCCATGATGACCGCTTTGATACAAATGTATCAGGAAGGTGGATGGATTCCTAAGTGGCCTAATCCTTCCTACACCAACATCATGATAGGAACTCATGCTGACGCTGTAATTGCCGATGCTTATATCAACGGATATAGAGACTATGATGTTGAAGAAGCCTATCGTGCCATCCGTAAAAATGCTTTTCAGCCGCCATTAAACGATACGATGTACCGTTGGGGAGACAGGCATCTTTGGAATGGAGGGTATGAAGCACGAGGAGGATTAACTTACTACATGAAGAATGGATATGTCGCTTCTGACAAAACTGACGAATCGGTAGCACGTACCCTGGAATTTGCCTTGGATGATTACTGCATCGCCCAAATGGCCAAAGAGTTGGGATACGATAAGGATTACGAGATATTGATGAAACGGGCACAAAACTATCGAAATCTGTATAATCCCCAAACAGGATTTTTTCAGGCACGAAAAACCAATGGAGCATGGGATCAATCAGATGTGGGGTTCACTGAAGGAGCAAACTGGACCTATCGGTTTTGTGTCATGCAAGATGCGGCGGGAATGATTGATTTAATGGGAGGAAAAGAAAAATTCACCCGTTTACTCGACCAAAACTTTGAAGAAGGACATTACAGACATGACAACGAACCGGGACACCATTACGTCTATCTGTACAATCATTGCGGAAGATTGGATAAAACGCAACAACGAATCCCTCAAATCCTGGCTGCTCACTACAAAAACAAGCCGGATGGCCTTTCCGGGAATGATGACTGCGGACAAATGTCGGCATGGTATCTTTTCAGCTCTTTAGGTTTTTATCCGTTAACGCCTGCTTCCGGAGAATACGCTTTAGGAATTCCTAACTTTAAAGAAATAAATTTCCGATTACCTCAAGGGAAACGATTAAAAATAAAAGCCCCTGAATTAGGGACAACACCTTTATTAACCCATATCCGATTCAACGGGAAAGATGTGAATAAGCCTTTCATTCCCGTAAAAGAGATATTAAACGGAGGAACTTTGGAATTCCTTGCAAAATAGGATATAAATTGAGAAGGTGAAAAATTTTACGTCCCCATTATCTCAATTTACGCTTAATGACCGCAGGATTACCTGCTGCCAAAGAATCATCCGGAATATCCCGGGTTACGACACTGCCGGCTCCTATGACACACCGGTTGCCTATCGTAACACCCGGGCAGACAATCACACCTCCACCCAACCAGCAATCCTCCCCTATCGTGATCGGAAGACCTCGTTCACAAGGCAAACGACGTTCTTGATAATCCATCGGATGTTGCGGCGTATATAACTGACAATTAGGGCCTATTTTTGTCCGGGCCCCTATTCTGATCATACCGGAATCAAGAAAGGTACAATTAACATTAATAAACACATCTTCTCCCAAACAAATACCGTGACCATGATCACAATAAAAAGGCGTCAGTAAAAGTGATGTTGGAGGAA
>CASFOM010000177.1 GCA_949296295.1 uncultured Alistipes sp.
GTCCCTGTGGGGAGTGACCAGAATTTTTCCGATTTCCGTTTCCCCGTACAATATGTGATGCGTCCGAATCTTGATTTTCGGGGTTTTGCGGGCAAGATAGCGTCGGGAGTTGTCCGTAAAGGGGATGAAGTGGTTGCCTTACCGTCCGGAAAGCGCTCACGGATTAAAGGGATTCATGTTTACGAAGGGGAATTGGCAGAGGCTTTTGCCCCCCAGTCCATTACTTTGACATTGGAGGATGAGATAGATGTTTCCCGCGGAGAGATGTTGGTTCATCCGGATAATCTGCCCTATATAGACCGGAATTTCGAGGCTATGTTGGTGTGGATGGATGAACAGCCTATGGATGTAGATAAGCAGTTTTATATAAAACATACGACAAATACGACCCGTGTTCGTATAGATGAGATAAAATACCGGGTGGATGTAAATACGATGGAGCAGACGTCGGTTCCTTACTTATCGCTTAATGAGATAGGTCGGATTGTCTTCACCTCGAACAAACCGTTGTTTTTTGATCCGTACGAACGGAACCGTCATTGCGGGGCCTTTATTCTTATCGACCCGGTAACCAATAACACCAGTGCAGTAGGGATGATTATCGGTCCGGTAGCGTCTGCGGGTCTTTCTACGGCCTTGACGGAAGAGCAGCGTGCTTCTATGCGGTCAGGTCTCTCTACCTTGACACCGGAACAACGGGCGGGACGTTATGACCAGCAGTCCCGTATTGTGTGGGTTTCAGCCCCTGAGGATGCTTTGGCGCATGAAGTCCTTTATACGTTGGAGCGTCGTTTGTTTGATGCGGACAAACGGGTGATTGTCTTGGACAATGCGCGGTTGAATGTCCAGCCGGATACGTTGTTGTCTTTGGCGGAGGAGTTTCAGGGGCAAGGATATATCGTATTGGCTTACAGTAAGGGAGATGGTCAGGATTCGGTATGCAGTTTGTCGTCCCGGGATCATTTTATCGTAGTATCGGTAGATATCCCCTGTTCAGGAGCTTTTGAGATAGATTCTCATCGTATGGTTTCACGTTTGGAAGAGTTGGTCAATCAGTTGTAGTTATGGGACATTTGGAATTCAGTAAATTACCCATCAATACGTTGGTAGGAGCCAGTTGGGACACCTTCTGCAAGATTACCCGAGGGAGGGATATCGATAAGGGTTACCGTCAGAAATATCTGCTGACGAAATTGGTTTGTCGGTTGTTGAGCAGTTTAAACGGAATAGAAAACCGTCGATATCGCAAATATTTGGCGGATCGTCCCATAGAACATGCTCCTGTATTTATTTTAGGGCACTGGCGTAGTGGCACTACTTTTGTGCATAATGTACTCTCTTGTGATAAACAATTTGGTTACAATACCACCTATCAGACGGTCTTTCCGTTTTTAATGCAGTGGGGCCAGCCTTTTTTCAAGCGTCAAATGGCATCCTTGATGCCGGAACGACGTCCGACGGACAATATGGAGTTGCAAGTGGACTTGCCGCAGGAAGAGGAGTTTGCTTTATCCAACATGATTCCCTATACGTTCTATAACTTTTGGTTTTTGCCGAAATATACGATGGAGTATTGTGACAAGTATCTGTTGTTTGAACAAATTACTCCGGAGGAGTTGTCGGTTTTTCGGGAAGCCTTTGAACGTCTTATCCGGGTATCGTTGTGGAACACCTCGGGAAAAATCTTTCTGTCGAAAAATCCTCCGCATACGGGACGTATTCCACAATTGCTGGAGATGTTTCCGGATGCCCGATTTATTTATCTGATGCGTAATCCTTATACGGTATTTGAATCTACCCGTAGTTTCTTTACCAATACGATACAACCCTTGAAGTTGGAGGATATCTCGGATGAGTGTTTAGAGCGGAATATCTTGGACGTTTATGACAAGTTGTACCATAAATACGAGCGCGATAAATCGCTTATCCCCTCCGGTCATTTGATCGAGGTAAAATTTGAAGATTTTGAGTCGTCTCCGTACGATATGACGAAAAAGATTTATGATACGTTGTCCTTGGACGGCTTTTCTGCGGCTTCTCCGGCTATTGAGAAGTATCTGGAGGGCAAGAAAGGGTATCGTAAGAATCGATACAATTATGAGGAACGGACGGTTCGTTTGGTGGAGGAACATTGGAAATTTGCCTTGGAAGATTGGGGTTATCATTTGTAATCTACAAGCATTTTTGCAGTCAATAGAATCGGTATGAGAAAAAATTTGATAATTGGTTTGTTTGCCATCATGGCGTATGGCTCTGTAGAGGGGCAGCGACTGGAGATGTTGCCCTTTGGCGACATGGATCGTTGGATGACCAGAGAGATTGAGGAGTCGTTTGTCATAGGAGGTAAAACACGTTATATTTATGAATTGGCGACGGGCGATACCCTTCGGAACAATACACCTTATCGTCCGGATTTGAGTGTATCTCCGTGGGCGACCTCCAGCGTTTTGGCGAAGGTCAGTGGTGTCGTCAAGTCGAGTACGACGGTGTTTCCAGAAAAACGTGGAGATGGTTATGCGGCACGTTTGGAGACACGTATTGAACAGTGTAAGGTGCTGGGCATAGTCAATATCTCGGTGTTGGCAGCGGGAACGCTTTTTTTGGGAGAGATTACGGAGCCGGTACGGGATACCAAGGATCCCCAGGCAAAATTGATGATGGGTATTCCTTTTACGGAGCGTCCTGCAAGTTTGGTTTTTGATTATAAGTTTCAGCAGGGCAAGGATCAGGGCAAGCGGTTACGGATAGCAGCAGGCTTTGGCCGAGACAAGGAGCTTCCCGGAGTTAATTGTGCAGAGGTTTGTTTGCTGTTGCAGAAGCGGTGGGAAGATGCTTCCGGTCAAGTTTTTTCTAAACGGGTAGGGACCGCATGGGTTCTGTATGACACAAGTACCGGAGAATGGATTAATAATCAGGTTTTACCCATTCTGTACGGAGATATTACATCGCATCCGGATTATCAGCCTTACATGGGGTTAATCAATACGGAGAATCAGCAGTATTGTCAGAACAGTAAAGGGGAGCGTGTACCTATTCAGGAGGTAGGTTGGGCTGCAGCCGACGAGCAACCTACGCATTTGGTTTTACGTTTTTCCTCGAGTCATGGCGGAGCGTATATAGGAGCCCCCGGCAGTACCTTTTGGATAGACAATGTCCGTTTGGGTTATGACCAATAACGAATCAAAGAGGGTTGTCTGAAGGGAGCGAATAGATTGTCTTTTCGGTTATTTCGTATTTTATATTTACTATTCAGGGAGGTGTGCTGAACAAGATTGGGCCACCTCCCTGGTTGTTGTATCCACTGTTGTTTTCGAATCGCTTTCCATTCTTTTCTGTCCGTTCAAGGTGTTTTCTGTTAGTCATGGCCGGGAAAATATTGTTTTATCGATAATAAGTTTGGGAAAGATAACGGATTATCCTTTTGCCGTTTTCTTCTTTGGACGCATTTTTTCCTTATATGCGGGCGAGTGATTAAATTCTCTCTCTTTGAACAAGATAACAAGAATATGTGAAGAAGGAATCATGATGAAAACTTTGTTTTGATTTGCTTCTGCGCTTCCCTTTTCCTATCTTTGTAAGCTATATGTATCAGTA
>CASFOM010000178.1 GCA_949296295.1 uncultured Alistipes sp.
CAAACCTGTAACCTTCTGATCCGTAGTCAGATGCTCTATTCAATTAAGCTACGGTGCCTTTAACCATTAAAACCCTTTAATTTTACCACTGCAAAGGTAGGGTATTTTTTATTTCCATCCAAATAAAAAAAGACTTTTTTTCGTTTTTTTATTGTTTGTTTTATTATCGCCTGATAAACAATTACTTGAAATATCGGAATTTTGTTGGATTATCTTTTATTTTACATAAATAATACTCATTCCATCCCGAAAAGGCATGATGACTGTTTCTACTCGTGTATCCATTGCTGCTTTTTCGTTGAATTTTTTTATTGCCATGGTATGTGCATCTTTTGAACCATCTATTACCTTCCCGTCCCAAAGAACATTATCTCCTAAAAGAACGGAGCCGCTATGAACATAACCATTATCCATTAATAAATCATAATATTCCGGGTATTCCCGTTTGTCCCCATCTATGAATACCATGTCAAAGGAAATACCAAGACGAGGCACTACATCTTGAGCCCGACCAATATGGCAGACAATCCGGTCTTCCAATCCTGCCTGAGCAATAAATGATGCAGGAATATGCGCTAATTCATCGTTGATGTCAATAGTATGTAAAATACATTTTTCTCCTGCTGCTCGTGCCATACAAATAGCGCTGTAACCTGTAAAAGTTCCTATTTCCAATATGGATACAGGACGGTACATTCGAACCAACATCTGGAGAATTAATCCTTGAATATGCCCAGAGGACATACGGGGGTGAATGGTGTATAAATGGGTTTGACGATCAAGTTCTTTTAAAATACTGTCTTCTGGGGAAGAAAAATGACGGACATATCGGTCCAATTCTTGTTCTAACAAAGTCATCTTATTGATATATTAAAACAGATAAACGAGATTCTTCATAAATTTCTCTTGCAGTATCTATTAATTCAGAGGAAGTAATTTGATTGATTTTATCGGCAATTTCTTCCTGTGAGTCTGAGCGGTTATAAACCAAAAAACTTTTGGCTCCTCCTAACATCACACTTTCCCCACTTTCAGAGGAAATGGCTAATTGTCCGATTAATTGTTTTTTTGCTCGTGCCAATTGCAGGGTACTTAATGGTTGTTCTCGCAATAAGGACAATTCTTTATACACTAAGGACAGACAACGTTCTAAATTATCCCGTTCACAGCCAAAATAAACAGTGACAACTCCTGTATCCTGATAAGAGGTATAGGAACTTTCAACGGAATAAGATAACCCGTTTTTTTCCCGTAAAGAGATATTTAAACGGCTATTGGCACTGCTTCCTCCCAATATATTGGACAATAAAGCAAGAGGAATTCGTTTTTTGTCATAATGGGAATAAGCACGTCCTCCTATGATGCAGTTAACCTGATATCCTTTTTTTGAAATAACTCGATTTTGACAAGTATATGCAGGCACTTTCATCCGGGACGTTATTGATAAAGAAGCTGGTATGTCGCTAAAATAACGGTAACAAATGTCTGTAAATCGATGAAGAGATACATTCCCAACCAAGGCAAAAACCATTTTGTCTGTTCGGTAATTTCGGCGAATGAAAGCTTTGAGGTCCTCACTGGAAAATTTTTTTAAATACCGGGGAGTCCCTAAGATATTTCGTCCTAAAGAACATCCTGCGAAAATCATATCTTCAAAATCATCGAAAATCAATTCAGAAGGTGAATCCTTGTAAGAATTAATCTCGTCAATGACTACTCCTCGTTCTCTATTTAATTCTACTGGGGAAAATATGGAGTGAAAAACAACATCGGAAATTAAATCTACCGCCTTTGCCAAATCTTGTCGTAACACAGTGGCATGAACAACGGTTTCTTCTTTGGTCGTATAAGCATTTAATTCTCCCCCTACATTATCCAATAAAGAATTAATATGATATGGTTTACGACGTTGTGTACCTTTGAATAATAAGTGTTCAATCAGGTGTGCCATACCATGTTCTTCCTTTTCTTCATCCCGGGTTCCTGCTCCAATGGTCATTCCGCAATATACAACAGGTGAAGCCACTCGCTTCAGAATACACCGAATACCGTTCGGTAATTCTACCAATTCAAATTCCATATTATTTCGCAACAAGATCAGCCTTTTTTTGTTTGAACCGCAAAGATAACGTTTATTTCAAGAACCGTTTTAATTCTTGACCTGTATAACTTGATTTACATCGCATAATCTGTTCCGGAGTCCCACAACAAACAATTTCTCCTCCTTCCGAACCTCCTTCCTTGCCCATATCAATAATATAATCAGCTACTTTAATAACGTCCATATTGTGCTCTATGATTAATACGGTATTGCCTCGTTCTACCAAACGATTCAATACTTCCATCAACATCCGGACATCTTCGAAATGTAATCCGGTAGTAGGTTCATCCAGGATATATAAAGTGCGTCCCGTATCCCGTTTACTCAACTCTGTGGCTAATTTAATTCGTTGACTTTCTCCACCGGAAAGAGTGGTTGAAGGTTGTCCCAAAGTAATGTATCCTAATCCGACATCGTATATTGCCTTTAATTTATTGTATATTTGCGGGATGGGTTCAAAGAAATCCAATGCTTGAGTTACTGTCATGTTCAGAACTTCATTGATATTCTTCCCTTTATAACGTACCTGTAACGTTTCTCGGTTATAACGTTCTCCGTTACAACTTTTACATTTTACATATACATCCGGCAGGAAATTCATTTCAATCGTCTGTACTCCTGCACCTTTACATTCCTCACATCGTCCTCCTTTTACATTGAATGAAAACCGGCCAGGTTTGAATCCTCTTATTTTTGCGTCGGAAGAGGTGGCAAATAAATTCCGAATATCACCAAACAGGTTGGTATATGTGGCAGGATTGCTTCGAGGGGTACGGCCAATAGGAGCCTGGTCAACCACTACCAGTTTATCGATGTGTTCAAATCCTTTGATTGATTTGTATTCTAAAGGTTGAGTATAACTGTTGTAGAGTCGGGCACTTAATGCAGGTCGCAATGTCTCATTAATCAAGGTAGATTTTCCACTTCCGCTAACGCCTGTTACACAAATCATGCATCCTAAAGGAAATTTAACATGAACCTGTTTCAGGTTATTCCCTGAAGCCCCTTTGATTTCAATAAAATTTCCATTTCCTGGACGACGAGTAGTAGGAACGGGAATGGTTCGAACACCATTCAAATAATCTGCGGTTAATGTTTTTCCTGCTAAAATCTGTTCAGGTGTCCCCATAGCCACTACTTCTCCTCCATGAACACCAGCTCCCGGTCCAATGTCTATAATCCAGTCAGCACTACGAATCATATCTTCATCATGTTCCACCACAATAACCGTATTCCCCATATCGCGTAACGCTTCCAAAGATTCTATTAATTTTCGGTTGTCTCTTTGGTGTAACCCAATGCTGGGTTCGTCAAGAATATACAGTACATTGACCAACTTAGAACCTATTTGTGTCGCTAACCGTATCCGTTGGCTTTCTCCTCCGGATAAACCTGCAGAACCTCTGCTAAGAGACAAATATCCCAACCCTACATCCAATAAGAAGGATAACCTTTCTCGTATCTCTTTTAAGATATCTC
>CASFOM010000179.1 GCA_949296295.1 uncultured Alistipes sp.
ACGTCCCCTTCGATGACTACATCGCATTGTTCCCATATTTCTTTCCAACTTTTCCCCTGTTGTTCAAAAAGATTCTCCGCTCCTTGTCGAACTCCTCGTTCTGCATGTCCCAAAGCGACACTTCGCAGGGTTTCTTCGGCATGATTCAGGGAACAGGTGATTCCTACATATTTACACAGTGTTATGGTTTGTCCGGGGTGTACGGTTCCGGAAAATTTCTCAGCGACATATCCTTCCCGATTTTCTCCTTCTTCTTTCACCAAATTGTTTATGGTGTTTTGCATGGCCCAACAGACGGCAAATCCGCTTTTTCGGGTACGCATGACTATTGAGTTTTCATCATGTTTTATCGGATCCCAGAATTTTTCTCCGTAATTGCTTTCTTCATTGAGTACGTTTCCGTCGATGTATGAGTCAATATGAATTTCCGCTTGTGTATTTACGGAGAATGCGTATCGCAATACTCCCATTTCCGGACAGAACCGGCAACACATTCGTTCTATGTGTGCAGTTATCGAGGTTCCATCCGGGAGAACAGCCTGGAACTGACGGGTAAGTATTCCCGTTTGCATATTCAGTTCTCTTCGGAATTTTGTTACGTTTACCTGATGCAAATCCAATTCTTGTCCATTGACACGTATTCTTACCCCCATCCAGTAGGCAGCGTTGGGTGTTTTGTCAAAAGTTTCCGGATATCCTATTTTCCACCAACCTACTTTTGTTTTGTCGGGATAGTAAATACCCGCCACATAACAACCTTTCATGGAGGGTCCGCTGTATGTCTCTTCAAAAGAGGCTCTTCCTCCGATTAATCCGTTTGCTATACTGAAAATACTTTCCGACGCTTTGGCATTTTCTTCACAGAACTTGGATTCTATGATTTTCCATTCATCTTCTTCTATGTAATTTCTCATAATATATTCTTTGATTTTTCAAGGTTAGAATTGCCGTTGTCTATGATTCGTACAGTAATAAGAATCTGTTGGGTAAAAAACGGTTCGATGTTTTATGTTTCTTTTTGACTGTTTTACACTGTTCTTTTTATCTGATAATTTATACCGTATTCTTCATCCAAAACAGAGTAAAACAAGTAAAGATGGCCATCAAATCATTTGAAAATAAATCTATACAGTTTCTTAGAATCTGTATTTTATGTCTGATATATTGTGTTATTCATTTTTTATTTTGAATCATAGATTTTGTCCTTCATACATTTTGCCAAAGTGGGTGTTTTTTCTGTTAAATAACCGTTTTTTCGTTTTTTTCCTCGGTTTTATTGGACAGAGATTGAATTTTTATGTTGAAAAATAAAAGGAGGTGCATCAAATTATCAAATTTGGACACCTCCTTTACGATGTGTCGTAATTAGCCAACTACCGGTCGTTTAGAGAGAGGATGAAGGAGTTTACTCAGGTAAATAATCCAGTCCGAGTTTCGAAAATAACGAAGTAGTTTGCTCTTATGACACATCGCTTGTATGTTTTATTTATATCTTATCCTTTCGGATTGTTCTGAAACGTTATCTCCGTCAGGCAAGACGGGGAATATTATTTCTTTTCTGCCACTCTTTTTTCATAACGGGTCCGTAGCCAAACAGTAACATATCCGAAGATAAGTCCAATGATACAATAGGTCAATTCTACGGTAAATGCTTTGCAATAAGTGCTTTCAGGGACGTAAGACATGATGGCGAAGAAGGCTCCTGCACCGATGAATAAAGCGGGTATGAAGTCGAACCAGGGCACACGTTCCAGACAGATTACCGGGATAACAAGAATCAAAAGGGATAGTGGCATAGCCCAGAAACCTAATCCGGCACCACCGAGACAGCCTCCGAATGCGATGATTAATATGGATCCGACCATTCCGGCAATATAGGCCAATAATGCTCTTATACCCCCTTTAACGGTTCCACCACCTAAGAAATAGATAGCCCAGGCCTGGAATGAAAGCCATCCGAATCCGCTCCATTTGGAGAAGAAGGGGGTTTGTGCGATTAATTGATCCGTCACTTGCAACAAAGCAGCCAAAACAGCGATGATAATGGGAATAACGATAAATTTTTTAAAGCTCATTGAATTTAAGTTTTAGTTAGTAATAGGGTTATTCTCTATCTTTCATATTGAATGAAAAATCGGGGACAATTTAATGCTATTTTTTTAGAAAATCAAGAAAAGTAGCATATAAATAGAAAAAAGACAGAAAAAAAAAGATGTTGATATTTTCTGTCTTCAGTATCTGTTCCCATTTCCATAATCGGAAATTTGAGGGGTATTTTTGAGGGGAGAGGCTGTTCCCGTCAGGTTTCTTCCCGGATAATAGAGCTCTTGTTATGGCACAAGCCAACAGCATGAGGATATTTTTCAACTCGTTCGGGAAAATCAAAAAGCTTGCTGACAGGAAGGTCATATTTGAAGTCCCCGGAGTTATTTTATTCGTATCCTCCTGTTCAAGAGTGAAATCAAATCCCCCATTTTCTAAAAGATAAGTTCAGTTTCTTTATCGATACCCGAATTTATTTCCGTTCAGGAGCGGTATATTGCATTACGTAAGCGGGAGGCATTTGTTTATCAAGCAGTCCGCACATATATACCATATAAGGTTCCACATGTTCGAAAAACATTTTATATCCGTCACAAAGACAGTTTACCCCATGTAGTCCGGAGTCAGCATCTGCTCCGAATCGGTGTTTTGGGCATCCTCCGGTACACGCGAAATAGTATTTACAACGGGAACAGGTTTCGGGCAAGGCATTTCTTTTATCGATACCGAATTTAAACTGTCTTCTGGAACCGTACAAGGTTCTTAAATGATCTGTTTGAATGTTTCCTATAAGAAATTCCGGATAGACAAAGTGGTCGCAGGCATAGACATCTCCGTTGTGTTCTATGGCGAGTCCGTCTCCGCAACTTTTGGTAAAAGCGCAAAGTCCGGGTTTGACACCGTACCATTGAGCCAAGGCGACATCAAACATTTGGACGAAATAAGTCCCGACATCCTGTTTCCTCCATACTTCAAAAATATCAATGAGAAACTGTCCGAATCCGCGGGCGGTAACACTCCAGGGAGCAGGGTGTCCTTGGTTACTTTCGAAAGGGGACAAGATTCTGTGGGGTATTCCGTCCGAGATATATTCTACAGCCGGCAGGAACTGCATATATCTGCTGCCGATGGATTTTAAAAATTCATATATTTCTTTTCCACGTCCTTCAGAGAGGTGGTTTACCACGCTGAGCGTATTGAATTCTACGCGGTTTCGGGCCATTCTTTCAATACTTTGCATTACGCGGTCAAAAGAGGGTTTCCCGACAGCATTTTTTCGATAAGCATCGTGAATATCTTTGGGACCGTCTATGGATATTCCAATGAGGAACTGATGATCGCGAAAGATTTGACACCATTCGTCATCAATGAGCATACCATTGGTTTGCAGGGTGTTTTCAATACGTTTTCCGTTGGCATATTTCCGTTGGTATCTGAGCGCTTTCCGATAGAAGTCTTTTCCGGCCAGCAAGGGTTCTCCTCCATGCCAGCAAAAGGTTACTTCTGGTACATCGTTGGCTTCAATGTATTGTCGGATGTACTCTTTCAACAACCCGTCACTCATGACGGGTTCTTTCCCGTACATACGGGATTTATCCAAATAATAACAGTAATCGCATCGGAGATTACAGGTTGAACCCACAGGTTTGACCAGTGTGGTAAATGCTTTGGTGGTTGTTTTAGCGGCTTCTCCGAATGTTAAACTTTTACGATAACTTTTGTCCATAATTTGCAGGTCCATCAGATATGAGGCAAAGATAAGCAACCATTTCGGAATTTCCTTGTTCTGTTATGGTATAAAAGGGAAAATAAGTTACCTTTGAGCAGTTAAATTTCTCAACATTTATGGTGAAGAAAAAGTCAGGCAGAGGAAGCAGTGTTCGGAAATCGAATCGAAAGACCCGTTATGTAGTCACCGTTCTTGTCTTGTTGGCATTGATAGGAGCGGCCCTTTACT
>CASFOM010000180.1 GCA_949296295.1 uncultured Alistipes sp.
CCCGGATCATTCAAAGCTTTTACTTTATCTTTTAAAGCATATAATTTAGAAATGGCCTCTTCTTGTAATTCATTTCCCAACCATGCGGTAGTATCTCGTTCCTCGTCTGTCCATGAAATTGGATATGGAACATGTAATACTGCTTTAGGAGTATATTCTTTAATAATTGTTTGAGGTGTACCGAATTGAATGTCAGACCGTTTGAAAACTTCTTCCGGTAAGTATTTTATAAAGTCGAAAATTCCTGACTCACAGGGTTGATAAGCACCAAAAGTTTCATAGTCTATAAAGATATTAACGATATCTCCAGTATGTTCATCATCTACAATTTTATCAATATATTTTTTTGCGGTTAATGGCCATTCGTTCCAATTTCGATCTGAAAATCGATAGCGAATATCATCACTCAGAGTACTGTTGCGTAATAATAATTTCAATCCGGGATTTTCCACATTGGTATAAATATATCCCGGACTTCTCCATCCTAAGATGTGTTTGGCTCCTTCGGTTACCATGGCTGTATATCCCATATCAGCAACAACTTCTCCGATATGATCGGAATAAATTAATTCAGTATTTCTGAAAGTATGAGGTTTTACTCCAAATACGTTTTCTATTAATTGGCTGTGGCGTTTTACATCTTGGCGGAAAGTTTCATCATCAATCAGTGATACTAAAGAATTGGAGTAAGTTTCCGCGAAAAATTCCACATGTTCTGATGCAGCCAATACTTTAAAACTTTCCAATACATCCGGAGCATAATGTTTTAATAATTCAATCATGGTTCCGGTCATGGAAAAACTGACTTTGAATTTCCCTCCATATTTTTCAACCAATCGACTAATTAGCTGGTTCATTGGTTTGTAACAACGCATCGCATTTTTGGCGACAACGGCTCGGTTCAGATGATCATCTAAATAATTTACATCTCTTCCCATATTGAAAAATCGGTACTTTTTCAACTTTAATGGTTGATGTACCTCAAAATATAAGCAAATGGTCTTCATGGCAAACCTCCTTTAATCTTATTACATAAGGAAACGGATTTTTATTCCGAAACCGACGATACAACACTATTATATACCTCCACAACTTTCATTGCTGCATTATTCCATTTTAAAGAAGTTACTTCTTCTTGTCCTTTGCTAATGAATAATTTTGACAATGCCGGATAAGTAATTAGTCCATATATAGCATCTGCTAAAGCATCTACATCCCAGTAATCTACTTTAATGGCATATTTCAAAACTTCTGCCACTCCCGATTGTTTGGAAATAATAACAGGGACGTTAGACCTCATGGCTTCTAATGGAGATATCCCAAAAGGTTCTGATACAGAAGGCATTACATATACATCGCTTAATGCAAACATATCATTTACCTCATCTCCTTTCAAAAAACCGGTGAAATGAAATCGGTCAGATATTCCTAATTTGGCAACTCGACGAATCATTTTATTTAACATATCACCACTTCCTGCCATTACAAACCGTACATTGGGTACTTGTTTTAGCACTTTGGCAGCAGCTTCTATAAAATATTCAGGTCCTTTTTGATAAGTGATGCGTCCAAGAAATGTTACTATTTTGTCATCTAATGCACGTTGAGGGCGACTTTTTTCATTTTCAGCAAAACGAACCGCATTGTGTACTGTAACTACTTTTCGAGGATCAATCCCATATTTGTTAATCACGATATTACGGGTTAAGTTACTTACTGCAATGATTTTATCGGCAGCTTCCATACCCTTTTTTTCAATAGCAAAAACATTGGTATTTACATTTTCACCCGTCCGGTCATATTCTGTTGCATGAACGTGGATAACTAATGGTTTTCCTGAAACTTCCTTAGCTGCAATTCCTGCTAAATAAGTGAGCCAGTCATGAGCATGAATGACATCGAATTCCCCCTTCATATTTTTGGCTATTTGGGCTCCGATAACAGCATAACGCATGACTTCTTCCATTAAATTCGCTCCATATTTACCGGAGAATTGATACCTTTGATACCAAATTTCATCACGTTTGTGTAACTGTTCTTCAGAGTATTCTTTTCTTAATTCATTGAATTCCTCTTCAGAAGAGTAGGGAACAATATTGGAATCCACTTGGATAAAAGTAACCATATTCCGGATACTTTCAGTCAAAGAATCTTGATATATGGCTTCTACGTCACTGGCATTCAAAATTCGTACAAAACGTTGATCTTCATTTCCGTATGCTTTAGGAACAACAAATTTTATTTCGACACCGTTACGAGCTAATCCACGTGTTAATCCATAACACGCTGTTCCTAATCCACCCGTGATATGGGGTGGAAATTCCCACCCGAACATTAACACTCTCATAGTTTATATCCCTTTTTGTTTTTTACAATTTTATTCTCGTCCGTTTGGGGTTGTACAATATCCAGAATATTCAACATGGCAGCTACACTGGTAGCGCAAGAGACAGCTCCACGAGGATGATAAGGGGGATCGCCTTCATACATTTCAGCCATATTGGTAATACCAAAGTCTAAAAAATCTTCTTCGTACAACTTTATCAATTTTTTACTATATTCTTCCGCTTCGTCTTTACGTATGTGTAGTAGCGCCTGAATATAAAATGCGGTTAACCAAAGGGTAATTCCTCCATTGGCTAACGCGCCACGACAATCGTTCGTCATATTACAAATACCGATATAAGACAGATCCGTAGGGGATAATGTTCTGATTCCCCTCGGGGTCCTCAAATGCCGTGCCACTACATCTAAGACAGATAGAATTCGAGTGTCACTGATCGGCTTGTATTTTAAGGAACATGCTATTAATTGATTCGCTCTGATTTGAATATTAGCTCCTGAATCGTTTACATAATCAGCTAAATACTGTTCATCCTGAATTACAAAAACTTCATTAAATGATTTTCGAATTCGGTCATCAAAATCTTTCCATTCATCCAGGAAAACGAAATCTCCTACTTCATCAGCTAATTCTAATGCATAACAAACAGCATTATACCATAATGCACATATTTCTACGACATACCCATTCCGCGGATTTTCTGGAAATGAATCTTTATCAGCTTTCCATATTAATGGACAATATGAGTTTTCTTTAACCCATATCAATCCGTTATCGTGCATTTCTATTGCACCTTCTGCTGTCCCGTAGGAGTAAGCTGTCAATATGTTTTTTATAATTGCTCCGTAGCGACGCCATATTTCAGTACGAGGGATAACGGATTCTAATCTTTGTAGAGTGTAAAAGAACCATAAAGAGGTATCAGCAGCTACAACTCGACTTTGGAAAGTTTCCGGGAATAAACCGTCACGTACAGTGGTACATAGATGATCCAAAGCTTCAATACAAAGTTCAGGATTATGATTGGATAACGTTAGATCAGGTAATGCGATAAATGCATCACGTACAAACATATCACGCCACGGGTAATTGGATAGAATTTCTACTCCGTCTTTTTTTCTCATCATAAATTGTCGAGCAGCATGTTCCAAACATAATCGGAACGTTGTTTTGTTTGAACGACGGCTGGTTTCTTCCTCAAAAAGTTTTGTTAAATATCGACTAGGAATCATGTTTGTTGAATAGGAGAAAACAACAGATTCTCCTTCATTCAAGGATAATTGAAAGAAACCGTTTGTAAATAAATCTTCAGAATAAGGTCTTCCCATTTCTTTTTCCCTTTGATATTCATAATTGTAGTACCAGTCAGGATCAGAAATGAATTGGGATTTGGTACTTGTTTGCATATATAAAGTGGGAAGATCATCGTATAATGTACATTTTATCCCTTGATCTATGATTTCTACCTTTTCATTGATTTCGGAATTGGCTTTTGATAACTCATCTATGTCCCGGTATGCCAACATAGGACGTACTTGTAACATTACCGGTAACGAAGATTGTAATAATGAGTAGCGAACCAGTAAGTGGTTTCGAGAGTGCATCCAAATCATTTCCTTTTTAAAAAGGATATCACCTACCATATAAGAGATGGAAGGAATAGGAGAGTACGAAAATCCGATGATGTATTTGTTCCCTTTGGGGAAGAATGTTCCAGGAAATTGATGTACAGCTAAATTGAATGCATATTCATTTTGAACTAATGTTTCATCGACAGAGGATAATAACAGAAAATTTCTATTGTTTTGTTTCTTAACGGGGCAAATCATTAAACCATGATATTTTCTTGTGTTGCAACAGGTAATTGTGGAACACATATACCCTCCAATGCGATTGGTACTTAAGAATTCCCTATACAAGGAATACTCCAAATTGACCAATTTATTTGTGACTCCTAATTCAGCCATAGTCTCATATTTTTGTTCTCTCCCCGTAAATATAATATTTTTTTTATGGAAAACAAAATTTATTTGTTTTTTATATAAAAAAACGAGTTATCGTCCGGGATTATTATAATAAAGATAACAATGCCTAACAATTTTTATGCGAAACAGCTCTATTTTTCATATATATATAACTATTTTTTAATGATAAATTCGCATAAAAATAATCCCTGAAATAATAACCATCTTATTTCAGGGATTATTTTATGGATGGATAAATGGAATTATTTTTTCGTTTTAACCATTCTTTTATTTGTCCGTTTTTTTACAGATGTTTCTCCTTCCGCTTTTTGTTGTTCTACAAGTTTCATAATCTCATCATAAGAGAGAAGATTTATATCACTATTTTTAGGTAATTTATAATTTACACCATCATAAGAAATATAAGCCCCCCAACGTCCATTTAATAATTGTAGCTTTTCATCTTCAGGAAAGAGCTTTAATACTTTCTCCCGATCTTTTTTTCGTTTTTCTTCAATAAGTTCTATTGCTTTATCCAGTTGAATAGTATAAGGATTCTCTGTTTGTGGTAACGAGACAAATTTTCCATCATGACGTATATAAGGACCAAATCGCCCTACTCCTATAGTTACAGTTTTCCCTTCATATTCACCTAAAAGGCGGGGTAATGCAAATAATTTAAGAGCTTCATCTAATGTAATGGTTTCAATGAGTTGTCCAGCTCGTAAACTGGCATATTTAGGCTTATTGTTTTCATCTCCACTTTCACCTATTTGAACCATAGGCCCGAATCGTCCGATGCGGGCATAAACTTGTTTTCCGCTAACCGGATCAGTGCCCAAAGATCTTTGTTGTGAAGATGCAAAACTTCCTTCTTCTTTTTCTGCGGTTGTTACGGATTGGTGAAATGGTTGATAGAAACGTCTGATCATTTCGTCCCAAGCCAATTCTCCTTTGGCAATATCGTCGAATTCTTCTTCTACCTTGGCTGTAAAATTATAATCGAGAATAGCAGGGAAATGACTCTCTAAGTAATCGTTTACCAAAATGCCGATATTGGTAGAAAATAGTTTTGCTTTTTCTGTACCTGTAATTTCTGTCAGCTCTTTTTCTGTTATTTGCCCGTTTTGTAACGTTAATTGTAAGTATTTTCGTTCTACACCATCTCTATCTTCTTTTACTACGTATCCTCGATTGATAATGGTACTGATGGTAGGAGCATAGGTAGAAGGCCGGCCAATTCCCAATTCTTCCAAGTGTTTTACCAAGGTTGCTTCAGAAAAACGGGGAGGACGCTGGTCAAATCTTTGGGTCGTTTCTATACGTTCATTGTATAGTTCGGTTCCGACAGTTACAGGAGGTAATAAAAGATTGTTATCTCCTTTATCTGTTTCTTCATCAAGAGCAGTAGAGGATTCTCCATAAAGTTTTAAAAATCCTTCATCAACAATTACCTCTCCTTTTGCTATAAACTTCTTGTCACAAGAACTTACAGCTATGTCAATAACAGTCCGTTCTAATAAAGCATCACTCATCTGAGATGCCACAGTTCGGTTCCAGATTAAATGATATAATTTTTTTTCTTGAGGGGAACCTTCAATGTGTTGCCGTTCTATATAAGAAGGTCTTATGGCTTCATGTGCTTCCTGAGCACCTTTACTTTTTGTCTTGTAAATTCGTTTATGGTAGGATTTACTCCCGAATAAATCTGTGATTACAGATTTTATGGCAGACATGGCATCATCTGACAAATTAACAGAGTCGGTACGCATATAAGTAATGAGTCCCGCTTCGTAAAGCCGTTGTGCGATACTCATGGTTTGACTTACAGAAAAACCTAATTTCCTTCCCGCTTCCTGTTGTAATGTAGAAGTCGTAAACGGAGCTGAAGGGGAACGGTGAGCAGGTTTCTTTTCTATAGAGGCTACATGATATTGAGCTCCAATACATGTATTTAGAAATGTTTTTGTTTCTTCAAGAGATTTAAACCGATGATTTAACTCTGCTTTGAATCGGAAGTTATTTCCTTCCTGATTTTTAACTGTAAAAATAGCTGTTGTTCGATAAAAATCTCCCCCTTTAAAGTTGATGATTTCTCGTTCGCGCTGGACAATTAAACGTACTGCTACCGATTGTACTCGTCCTGCTGAAAGAGAAGGTTTTACTTTTCTCCATAACACAGGAGAAAGTTCAAATCCCACTAAACGATCAAGAATTCTTCGAGCTTGTTGGGCATTAACCAGATTGATATTGACTATTCTTGGATTAGCAACAGCTTTTGTTATCGCATTTTTTGTAATTTCATGAAATACTATTCGATGAGTAGTATTTACGTCTAAATTCAATACTTGAGATAAATGCCAGGCAATGGCTTCTCCTTCACGGTCTTCATCGGAAGCTAACCAAACACGTTTCGCTTTTCCAGCTAATTTTTTTAATTCTTCAACAATCTTTTTTTTATCTTCGGCCACTTCATATGTGGGGGTGAAATCATGTTTTACATCAACACCTAACCCTTTTTTGGGTAAATCCCTTACATGTCCGAAACTTGATTTTACCAAATATTCTTTTCCTAAAAATTTTTCTATTGTTTTTGCCTTGGTAGGAGACTCAACAATAACTAAATTTTCTGCCATATTTTATTTTATCATTGTATAAGTAATGGATAACTTCATAGGTTCAGATGTGCCGTTATCCAAAAAGCATCCGGTAGGGTATTCTTCAAAACCGATGCTGCAAGCCAAGTCTGTCTTATTTTGATTTGTTTTCCCTGAAAACAAATATTGTACATAGGTGGTTATATCCATTTTATATCCCTTAAAAGCTCGATTTAAATAGCCCCCGTAAGGTAATTCATAACTATCGTCTTCAACATAAGGATTATAATCAGGAATTAATTGTTGCATTTGATAATTATAATACATTCCTAATCGAGGCAAGGAGATATTCATGGAATAAGTAGACGGATTTAGTAATGGAGTTAATAAAACAGCATTATTAATAACGATATTGGAATAACCTAAAGCTTTTACTTTATTTTTTATTTTATCAATTTGTTCTTGAGGAATTTCAATACGAGTCATTAATCCACACATTCCTTGTACGTAAGTCTTTTTTTGACTGTTGATGGTATCATTAATTGTTGATGCATCGATTCCTTTTATCGGATCTGCTAAAGAATAGTCATGATTAATGATGGTAAAGCCATTACTGGGAGCGTATAAAACATCATTTGTGTATGAAAGGATTAAATTTGATGTATCTGGAGTTGGTTTGTTTTGATTATGATAGAAGATGACTACCTGGGTATTGGTCATATCTAATTCCAAGATACTGCCTTCATTGTTATTTAAAGCTACTTTGAAATAACTTCCAGGAAATTTTTTGTAGAATAGTTCGTCATCAAGATAGATGCGTCCTGTGGTATCAAGATAGCGTTCTCCGTAAGATTTAGGCAGATGAGCTTTGATGTATTGTTGGTTTGATTTGCCTGAGAATGTAGCAATCGGTTCAGAATCAACATATCCCGATATATCAAAATTAGCGGCAAATACGTTTGTGTCCGGTAATGATTGTTTTAAGTCATACATGGATATTGTATGAACATAATTGGTGTCACCAATGGTACTATTGATGGTCATCATCAACACAACAGAATCGATGGTAGGGTTATCCCCCCACATGGAATCTGAATGAAAACCGTTAAATAGATATTCGCTGACAAGATCACATTGTGTCCTTCCGAACTCAGGAGAGATCATGGAACCTAAGTATTGTTCTTCCCAACGACTGGTGATTAAAGAATCAACACTACATGTATAAGCATTAATTTCTGTTAAAGTATCTATTTCTACTTTCATTTGCAACTTGTCAGGAATTAAATCTGTTCCTAATTGTTGATCTACCGTTGCACATCCAGTAGAAAAAATGATTACTGCTAAAGCGGTAAACTTCGGGAAAAAATTATTATTTGGAAATAATTTCATCGTATAGTTTTGAACTTTTTTCAACATAATTATTGTCATCCACCCCTATTATTACAGGGATTTCTCGACTTTGGGATAATTTGATTAAATTGTCGGGTAATGTTGTCTCAGAATCCAACATAATACCATCTACGAATTGGAGAATATATTGTATGAAATGATTGTAATCAGGTGTTTCCAATCCCTCCATGCGAGTATTGTCAAAGCCTTCTTGAATTAATTTTTCTTTGAATGAGTCAGATAAAGAATCCGTAAATGAATCATCATATAAAGACAGTATAATTCGGGAAGAAGCAAACAGAGGATCATTTAAATATAGGGATTTGATATATACTGCCATTAAAGCGGAGAACCACCCATGACAATGAATAATATCCGGAGACCATCTTAATTTATCAACAGTTTCTATAATCCCACGCGCAAAAAACAGAGACCGTTCGTCATTATCTGCAAAATATTTTCCTTGTTCATCTTTTAATACATATTTTCGCGTGAAGTAGTCTTCGTTATCTATAAAATAGACTTGAAGTCGAGCGTTAGGGATAGAAGCTACTTTAATAATCAATTGATGATCAGTATCGTCAATAACGATATTCATTCCCGATAATCGGATTACTTCATGTAATTGATTTCGCCGTTCGTTAACACAACCGTATTTAGGCATGAAAGTTCTGATTTCACGCCCTTGCTCTTGCATGATTTGAGGTAAATTCCTGCATATCCGCGCTATCTTACTTTCGGGAAGATACGGCATCATTTCTTGACAGACATACAGAATTTTTGTTTTGTTTACCATGTATTTTTTTGCTTTTAATCTTGTGTAATTCGGCCTGTCTTTCAGATTTTTCTGCTGTATATTCAGACAGAGTTACTTGCAAAGATAACGATTTTTATTTTTTAAAAAAATACATACAAAGATACACTCGTTTCTCTATTGCTTTTTATACTGTGTTATAAACGATATTTTTATAAGAAAATTATCTGTTTAATAATTATGGTAATAGTCGTTTGAAGATCAGTCATTTCTTGATATTCTTTTAGTCTTTTTTAGGGGCATGATAAGAGGAAGATAAACCAATAAAGCAATCAAGGAGAATAACATACCTCCCATGGCTCCAGCAGCGAAAGAAAACCAAAATCGTTCGTTTATTCCATCCCAAAGGAAAGGGATTAAACCTAATATTGTGGATAAGACAGTTAACAATATGGGTATGATTTTATGATTATAGGCTTTCAAATAATTTTTTAGTTGATTATTGTTGTTTTTCTTTTGAAGAATATTATATTCGTTGATAATATAAATACCAGCATTGACTACAATTCCGCTTAATAAAACCATTGCTGCGAAAACACCGTCATCTACGGGTAGATTTAGTGAGGGAAATACTAAAAAAAGACCAATAAAGGAAACCGGTATCATCAGAATAATGGCAAAAGGTAAAATCAATGATTCGAATAAAATAGCACAAATAAAATAAATGATTATAGCAATTAATAATAATAACCAAAAATATCCTTTACTTTGTTCATACCATTCACTTCCCGAAAAACTTTTTTCGGCTTTATATCCTAATGGCATAATATTATTCATCATTTTGACACTTCGATCTGTTAATCGACTACTTAAATCGCTCCCTCCTAAAAAGTCAAATCCGACAGTTAATACAAATTCTTGATTTTCTCGAATGATATCATTTCCGGTTTGTTTTTTTTGTATCTCACCTAAATCGGAGAGTTTTATGGTTAAGGAATCATTGATATTTACCATATCGTTTTTTAAATGCCAAATATCGAAAGATTTACTTTCATCAGATATAATGAAGACATCTTCAGTTTCTCCTGAGTGAGTAACAATAGGAGTACTGTTTTTTTGATATAGTTTTGTATTTAAGAAAGAATAGTAATCATAAGGGGTAAGTTTATGAAAGGCAAATGATTCAAAATTGAAATTCATAAAAAATTCTGTTTTGTTTCTAGAATACCGGAAAATCCCTCCTATGATATTGGGATTATTTACCCTCCTATTGGTGTCTAATGAATCTGCTAATTGTTGGGCATATTTATACAGTTGTTCATAGTTATAACCTCTTAATGTAATCCCAGAGGCTATAAATCCATTGTTTCCTATTCCATTACTAAAAGTATTGTTATCAATACCGGATACGGTCCAATCTGCCCCGCCGATATTTATTGCTTTGGAAATAATTTGTCCTTTCAGCAGTAATGGGAAGACGGTATGTTCGAACTCTTTTTTAAACAGTATGGTGATGACGCCTCTCCTATAACTTGTAATATTTGTTTGATAAATATCTATTTCATCGAATCCACTTAGGAAATTCTCCATAATTTTAATTATATCGTTTAGTTGATGAACAGTGCAACCTTCTGGCATACTTGCGGTTATATTCAAGATAGGACGACTATTTTCATCTGAAGACCGGAATCGGGTTGCATTGTGCTGATCAAATAATCGGAAACTTCCTCCAAATATATATTCTACATATTTTTTTAATTTTTCTTGATAGAAAGAACTTCCAATGGTTTTATTGTATAATTCAGGGAAGAAACCTTCTCTTTCTTTTTGTAAATAATAATAGTAGTTGCTGCTAGGTTGTTCTGTAAGTTTAATAGGTAACAAATGAAATGGGATTCCAAAAATCAAGATGAATAGCAGGATATATAGCCATTTATGTCGTTTAGAAAAATCAATATGTCGTTTGTATAAATGAGTTAGTTTTACCAAACGTCGCCGATGAGTAATTTGTTGGGGGCTTTTTACGTGATTTAAAGGGAGTTTATCCAATAATGCTGGAACAAAGAATAATGCAATACATAATGATACAGACAGATTGATGATAATAATTGCTGAAAATTCCGCTAAATTTTTTTGTTGTGTTTCAGGTAAGAAAAATACAATACATAAAGAACCAATTGTCGTCAATAGTGCGGCTAAGATAGCTAAAAATGCTTTTCGGTTATGATAATAGCAATAATGATCAATCATGATGATTGTTGTATCAATAATTAATCCAAGGGATACGGTAAGTCCAGCTAAAGAATATAGGTGTAAGTCCAAATTAAATAGATGGTAAAAAATGAAAGAGACTAATATATTGGCAGTCATTGTGATTACAATCAGTGCCAAGTAACGTAATTTTCGACTTATCAAATAAACAAAAGCCAATAAAATAGCTACCGACATGAATGTTCTCCGGTATATCTTGCGTAAATCTTGTTTGAGGTATTCAGAATTGTCAACAGATAGTATAAAGGCATATTCAGGAGGAATATATTTACTTATCTCATCAATTTTAGTCCTGATTTTTTCTGCTACATCAATTTCATTTACATCTTCTTCTGAATAAATATTCATTGTTAAGTTATTTCGACCATTGATACGAAAATAACTATTCGGATCTCTTTCCTTATAAGTAACTTTGGCAATATCTCCTAAATAAATAATACGATCTTTTACTTTTTTTACCGGTAATGCTTCAAGTCCTCCATATCCCAATATTTCATCTTTATTGCCACTTTGTAATTGTACAGTAATTTGTAAAGTATCTCCTTGTATTATTTCATGACTGATCCCTAAAGGTTCATTCCTATATCTGGTAGCAATAGCTGTATTTATTTCTTCTGGATAAATATTTAGTTCTCTGCATAAAGAGGCATTGAATTCGATAATCCATTGATAAGGTTCGTTTCCAGAAATTATTACATCATTAACACCTTTTATTTTAATTAACTCTTCTACTATATATTTATCGAGAAATTTTTTGATTTGGTAAGAGGGTAGTGAAGAGTTGACGGTATAAGAGAGAAGATGTTTGGAAGAGGATCCTTGAGAAGACTGACTATTATTATCGGAAATATGTGGATATCCTACATCTTGAGGTAATTTAGGGTAAATATATTTTATTAAAGAGGAAATTTCGAAACGTAATGCATCTAAATTTTTACTTTTTTTGAATATCAAAGTTATTTGTCCTCCATCTTTGAAAGAAGTCGATTTTATGTATTGTAATCCTTGTACTGTCCCCAGTACTCCTTCTAATTTCGAAGTTACTTCTGCTTCAACTACTCGAGCAGAAGCGTTAGGCCAAGAAAAAGAAATGTTAATTTGATGGTTTTTGGACGAAGGATAAAGCTGTATATTCAATAAAGGAATCATAGCAGCACCGATAATCATCAATACTACCATAATTAAAATTACGGAGAAAGAAGAGAGTCCGAATTTATGTTGTTCTCTATTCATTACCGTTTCGTTTTATGCGGTTTATAAATGTAATAATAGATTAGAGGAATAAAGAATACACTGACAACAGTTCCTAAAGTCATCCCTCCAATGATGGCTAAAGAGAGGGGAAATTGTAGATCGGCTCCCATGGACCCTGTTACTAAAAAAGGAGCAATGGCTAAAATTGTTGTCAAAGAGGTCATAATGATAGGTTTTAATCTACGGTTTCCTGCCATCATGATTGCTCGTTTTAACTCGTATCCGTTACGTCTTAATCGATTTATGGTGTCTATTTTTAAAATGGAGTCATTGATAACAATCCCACACATGACAACAATCCCGATTAAAGACATGATGTTTAGACTGGAACCACATAACCATAGTAATACAAGTGCTCCGAATAGATCAATAGCGATTTCGGATAATATAATCATGGGTTGTATCAATGATTCAAATTGGGAAGCAAGGATAAAGTATAACAATAATATTGAAACCAAGAAAATAATCATCAATTCAATAATCATTTCTCGGTTAGAGAAATAGCTGCCGCTGAAATTAACATCGAATAGATTATTTTCTCGAATCAATGTCTCGATTTTTTTCATTATTGTTTTTACTTGATTATCTGGAGCTTCTATTCGTAAAGGATAGTAAATCCCCTCTTGTCCAGAAATGATGTTTTTTAAATCTTTTTCTCTGCTTTCTCTGACTAATTGAGAGATGGGTATAGAAACCTGATGATTGTTGGTTACAGTTGTATTTTCTAAA
>CASFOM010000181.1 GCA_949296295.1 uncultured Alistipes sp.
GATCCTATGGAGCAGACGAATCTGTATGGCGAACGAAAATATACTTCCATTGTTCGTCGTTTACGGAAACAGATGGAAATACAAAGGGATGCAACTCATGATACTTCTGTTTTCTGGAATGATTTTGAGTTCTAACTCATTAACAGTACGATGACTACTCCCCAGATGATAAGGAGTGTGTTGCCGACCGCATAGGTAACCGTATATCCCATTGCCGGGACTGTACTTTCCAATGTTTCTTCTACAGCTCCCAGAGCAGCGGTAGTTGTTCTTGCTCCTGCTACACATCCGAGAGTTAGGGCATCATTGAATCGGAAAATGTATTTCCCGATGAAAAGTCCAAGAATTAAAGGGAGAGATGTTGCAACAGCACCTACAATGAACAAGCTCCAACCTACTTCTTGAAATCCTTTGACGAAACTGGGACCGGTAGAAATTCCGACAATGGCGATAAATACATTTAATCCGGCATTGTTCATGAACCATACGGCAGCATCGGGAATTCCTCCTAAGGTAGGACGTTTTGCCCGTAGCCATCCGCATATTAATCCAGCGATTAAAACCCCTCCGCTTACAGTAAGACTAAGAGGGACGGAGCCGATACGTGTTGCCAAGAGCCATCCGAATATTAAACCACCTAAGGCAATTCCCAATCCAACAAGTGTCATACTGCTCTTTTCTGTGGCAGGATCACTAAATCCAATATGAGATGCCGCCCGGTCAATATCTTGTCTCAATCCTACTAATTCAATACAGTCTCCCGGTTCTAATTTTCCTCCTCCCAAAACTGGAATCTCTATGCCAGCCCGCCGTATTGTACTAATGCTGACGCCATGCATGTATTCTTCCTTTAATAATTTTAGGATGGGGATATATGCGGCACCTTTTTTATTGACAACGACGGGACGTTTTTCTATGGCAAAATTGATTAAGTCTTTATCTTCTATAATTTCACGACCAATCCAGGTCTCTTCTTCAATAACAAATTGTCTGCGCCCACTGACCACAATCTGATCTCCCGGATAAATTCGTGTACGGGGAGTTATGGGTTTGATTATCCCTTTTTGCCGGATGCGTTCTACAAACATTTGTTTTCCCATGTTTTGCATGAGTGCTTCAAATTCATGTACAGTACGGTATGGTGAAAACCATTCATTATCAGCACTGAAGGCTCGAAATACAATGGTTCGTGCTGCCGGACTGAATCCAGGAGTCGCACTCATGTCTTCTCACAGCAGGGATTCTATTTTTCGAGCAGCTTCCTTTACCTTATTGACTCCCCCTAACAGTCTGGGGCCAAGGGTTCCCAATATCCATGCAGAGCCGGCAGTCCCAAAGATGTAAGTAACGGCATAACATACCGGCATGACGCTTAGATCCATATTTTTCAGGGATGGAATCTGGTGTATGGTATCGGTAGCAGCCCCGATAACGGCAGACATGGTTTGAGAACCGGCCAATAGTCCGGCAGCCTGGGCCGTATTGTATCCCATGATTGTAGCACATAACCAAACAGAACCGAGACATAATAGACAAACGACGGCAGCAAACCCCATTTGAGGTAGGCCGTCTTTTTTTAATCCTCGAAAGAATTGAGGCCCGACAGCATATCCTACAGCGAACAGAAACATTAAAAAGAATAATGTTTTTGCGGGTTCAGGAATATTTATTTTCATTTGCCCAATCAATACCCCTAACAATAATACGCTGGTAACGGTTCCTAATGAGAAACTTTTGTATCTGAATTTTCCTATCCAGAATCCGGCCGCAACAGTAAAAAAGACGGCTAAAGCTGCATTTTCTTGAAAGAACTTGATAATGTCCGTACCTGTAAACATAACTTATTGTAAGAATAGGTTTGAAAAACAGAGGCAATCTGCGTGCCGGAATGTTTTTTGAAAGATAAAATGTCCTCAAAAGTTTCAAACAGGGGTAAAATAAAACCGGAAACCGAACCAATGAATGATTCGATTTCCGATTATTACAGAGGGGTTTCCTATATGGGAATCACCTCAAGATTGTGTGTAACACTTTATTTGGAATTTAGAACCGTACCTTTACTCCCGCATTCCACTTAATACCATAATATTCTGCTTGCATCACACGGTCTTTTACTCCTTGAAAATATCGGAGGGGTTGATTTAACAGATTATTGACCTCTGCAAAA
>CASFOM010000182.1 GCA_949296295.1 uncultured Alistipes sp.
ACAGCAGCGGGAACTGTTGCCGATTTACACGGCATTCCCTATTAATCCTGTATCAGGAACCTATGCGCTGCAAAGGTATTGCTTTTTTCTTTATATATGTATCATTTTATCGATTTATCAATAATTTTTTTCATAAGGAAAAGTTGGCAAACTTTTCTTGAAATAAGATAGAATGAATATTTGAACTGTATTAGATACAATGGGATAGATTCTTTTGAAGATTAAATTTCGTGTTTTTCTAAAAAGATGTTATCTTTGTTAAGTTTATTATTAGAAACTAAGTTTCTTAAAAAGAACTCAGTTGTAGAAATTTTAGCTTGAATATTAAATTCCGGTTATTTCAATAAATTTTTGAAACAGGAGGTGAGTATGATTATGATAAAGAAGGTATTTTTTTTCTTGTGGTTTTGTCTCCTTGTAATGCCAGAGGAATTATTGTCAAAACATCCGGTAAAATATGATACTTATCAAGGTTTGGTTATGGCAGGTTATCAGGGATGGTTTAATACTCCGGGAGATGGGGCAGGCAGGGGATGGTATCATTATCAGGGAAAACAAGGGCAATTTATGCCGGGTAATTGTTCTATAGATATGTGGCCTGATGTTTCAGAATATGAGAAAAGTTATGAAACGTCTTTTTCTTATGCAGATGGGACAAGAGCCAAGGTGTTTAGTTCCTATGATTCTACTACTGTTTATACTCATTTCCGTTGGATGAAACAATATGGAATAGATGGAGTATTTATGCAACGCTTTGTAGGGGAAATTAAGGGAGAAAGTGGTCGAAAACATTTCGACAGGGTATTTCAATCGGCAGTGACAGCTTCTACGGAATATGGTAGAGCTATTGCTATTATGTATGATTTAAGTGGCATACAACCGGGAGATGAACAGATTTTATTGTCTGATATAGACAGGTTGTCTGCAATATATGATTTTAAAAAAAGGGAAAATTGTCCGGGATATCTTTATCATCGGGGAAAACCTTTGGTAGCTGTTTGGGGAGTGGGGTTTAACGATGGTCGGAAGTATGGACTGAAAGAAGCGACATTGATTGTTAACGGATTAAAAGAACGGGGATTCAGTGTGTTGTTGGGGGTACCGGCTTATTGGCGGTCATTGGATCATGATACCGTTCACGATATTCAATTGCATGAGTTAATTAAACAATGTGATGTTATATTGCCTTGGTTTGTAGGTCGTTATGGTGACTATGAAGGAATAGACCGTTTTGGGGTACGGGTCAAGGAAGATTTGGCTTGGTGTGAAACCCATGAGATAGACTATGTTCCGTTGGTTTTCCCGGGTTTTTCGTGGAAAAATATGTTTGGCAAGGATGCTACGACAATAGAACGGGATGGAGGTCGCTTTTTATGGCGTCAGGTAGTTGATTATATCGGACGAGGAGCTCAGATGTTATATATTGCCATGTTTGATGAAATAGATGAAGGTACTGCTGTTTTTAAATGTGCTACTCGTGTACCGGTAGGAGAAAGTGAGTTCTTGCCGATTGAATCGGATTTGTCTTCCGATTATTATCTTTGGTTGTCAGGTATGGCTGGTAAGTTGTTAAGAAAGGAAATTCCACTTGAAGTGTCGCTTCCGAAACGGCAATAGAGAATAAAATAAGAGATAATGATTTAATTAAAAGTAATATGAAAAATTTTGAATATTATAATCCGGTACGGATTTTATTCGGACCAGGAGAAATAGAAAAAATAGGTGTAGAAGCTCGTAATTTTGGAACAAGGATTTGTTTGGTTTCCTATGAATATCCCGGTTTTTTACAACCCTTACTTGAGCGTATAAAATATTTATTGGAAAAAGAAGGAATGCAATTTTTCCCTTTTTATCGCATAGAAGAGAATCCGGATATTCAAACTGTAGAAGAAGGTGTTAAACTTTGTAGGGAAAAAGAGGTCGATTTGGTTATCGGGGTAGGAGGCGGAAGTGCTATGGATGCTGCCAAAGCAATAGCAGCAGGAGTTTATTACGAAGGTGATCTTTGGAATATGGTGTTTAGTCGGCACAGTACCGTTTCTGCTGTTCCTCCGGAAAAATCATTACCGACCTTAATGGTTCCGACTTTGCCGGCAACAGGAAGTGAAATGAATTTGTGTGCAGTGGTTAGCAATAGAAGATTACAAGAAAAGTCCTATATCTGGAGTCCTTGCTTATATCCGAAAATATCTATTATAGATCCGGAATTGACAGTTACTCTTCCTCCTTTTCAAACGGCTTGTGCTGCAGCGGATACAATTTCACATGTATTGGAGATCTATTTAAATGGAGAGGAGGACAGTGATTTGCAGCATTATTTTCAGGAGGGGGTGATGCGAACTGTGATTGACAATGTGGAAAAAGTGTTGCTTGATCCCAAAAATATTTCAGCACGTTCTCATCTACAATGGGCAGCAACCTGTGCTATTAATGGGTGGGCTTCCCCTGGAGATGCATGGACCCCCATTCATCAAGTAGCTCATGTTTTGACAGCTCTTTATCAAGTTCCTCATGGAGCTTCCTTGTCTATCTTAATGCCAGCCTGGATGACTGTAATGCATCCCCGTCGTATAAAACAATATTATCGGTTTGCTACTCATGTAATGGGACTTCTTCCGGAAGGGAAAGATGAACAAACGGTCGCCGTTGAGGGAATAGAAGCATTCCGGAAATTTTTGCAAAGAATAGGGGCTCCGGTTTCTCTTCGTGATATGCATGTGATTGATCCTGATATTGATTCTATTGTAGCGAATGTTGTTAAAATCAGTTTTAATAAAGAAGGATATTTGACTTGTAATCCACCTGTATCCCGAGAGGATATTATCCTTGTATTAAAAGAAGCTTTATAAGATTGTCAAGGAGACATGTTAAACAGAGATTGTATATATAATGAAAATAGAAAGGAATAAAAGATGAGTGTAGAAGAAATAGCTTCCATGATAGATATCAGTGCTGTTCGGGCAGAATCAACATGGAATGAAATAGAAGATATTTTGAATGCGATTCAAAAATATCCGTTTATCTGTATATTCTCTATGCCGGGAATGATCGATCATATAAAATCTCGAATGAAAAATTGTCAAAGGACTAAATTGGGAGGTATTGTGGGATTCCCTTCTGGAGGTGAAACCTTTGAAGCAAAACTTTTTGAGGCTGTACAATTAAAAGAAAAAGGGTGTGATGAGATTGATATGGTTTTGAATATAGGTAAGTTGAAATCGGGGATGTTGGAAGAGGTAAAGACAGAAATTCAATGTATTCGAACAGCTGTTGCTCCCATCCCATTGAAAGTGATTATGGAAGTGGTTTTGTTGACGGATGAAGAAATCAAATTGGCCTCAAAGATTATTCGTGATGCAGGAGCTTCTTTCGTTAAAACGGGAACAGGGTGGGCAGGTCCTACAACAGAACATCATATTGAAGTTATAAAAGAAGCAGTGGGTGATTCTATCCCATTGAAAGTGGCAGGAGGAGTTCGTTCACTGGATACATTGTTGCGAATGAGAGATATGGGGGTTTCTCGTTTTGGAATAGGTTATCAATCAGCTTTGCATATTATGGCAGAAGCAGAACAAAGAGTATGGTAATGGAACGAACGAAGGTCATAGCTTATGATTTGGGAACAGGAGGCATCAAGGCTTCCTTGTTTTCTCAGGAGGGAAAAATAATTTCTTCCGTTTTTATCTCTTATGCTACCTATTTTCCTCGGGAAGATTGGCAGGAACAGGCTCCAGAGGAATGGTGGAATGGGATTGTCGTTTCTACGCGTCAATTGTTGAAATCGAGTGGAATATCAGCAAAGGAAATAGCTTCATTAGCTATTTCAGGACATAGTTTAGGATGTGTTCCCATAGGGAAAAATGGAGATTTATTACGAAAGACGACTCCTATCTGGTCCGATCAACGGGCAAGTAAGGAAGCAGAACGTTTTTTTTCTCAAGTTGATTATTCTGATTGGTATATGCATACAGGTAATGGATTTCCTCCTGCTTGTTATACCGTGTTTAAATTAATGTGGTATAAAGAACATGAACCTGAAATGTTTTCATCTGTTGATAAGGTAATAGGAACGAAGGATTATTGTAATTATCGATTGACAGGCAAACTTTGTACGGATTATTCATATGCTTCAGGGAGCGGTGTTTTTGATTTGCAACGTTGGGAATACAATACTTGTTATATAGAGGCTGCAGGATTGAACCCTGCTATTTTCCCGGATATTTTTTCTTCGGATGCCATTATCGGTTCTTTGACCAAAGAAGCCTCTATTGCAACGGGGTTGTGTCAGGATACCGTAGTTGTAGCCGGAGGGGTAGATAATTCTTGTATGGCTTTGGGGGCAAGAGGATTTCGTTCAGGAGAGATTTATACATCTTTGGGCAGTTCTGCATGGATTGCATTGGTTGCTGATAGTCCTGTTCTGGATTTTACATATAAGCCCTATGTCTTTGCTCATGTAATCAAAGGGTTATATACTTCTGCCACATGTATTTTTTCGGCAGGAAGCAGTTTTCGTTGGGTTCGGGATACGTTTTGTACGGATTTATTGAATCGAGAACAAGAAACCGGAGAGGATGCTTATGGGCAGATGAATGAGTTGGCAGCTCAGTCTGTTCCGGGATCTCGGGGTGTTGTTTTTAATCCCAGTCTGGCGGGAGGCTCCATGTTGGAACCTACTCCTTTTATTTGCGGAGGCTTTGCCGGGTTGAAATTAAGTCATACTCGTTCAGATATTATTCATGCTGCAATGGAAGGCATTGCATTGAATTTAAAAGTAGCTTTGGATTTGTTACAGTCCTATGTTTCTGTTAATCGAGATATGTTGATTGTAGGTGGAGGAGCAAAGAGTTCTCTTTGGATGCAGATGTTTGCAGATATCTATGGTTTGCCGGTAATCAAAACGAATATTGATCAGGAGGCGGCTTCTCTTGGAGCAGCGGCTCTTGCCTTAAAAGGTGTTGGTTTATGGTCTGATTATGAACAGTTGTCTTCTTTGCATCATGTCGAATGTCGTTATGAACCAGATAAAGAGAAAAGTCATTATTACAAGGAAGAAGGGTTGCCGAAATTTAAGCTGTTAACTCGTTTGTTGGGAGAGTTTTGAATTGTAAATCTTTTATAATTAATGGTTTATTTTGATTTATGCCTTGTTGACAGAATGGATTGGCGTTAAAAATAAGAATGTTTTGTTGATGGGATATGAATTGAACGGAAATAGAGAAAAAAAGAAAAGTGAAAGTATGGTGTATTTGTAATTTTTTTTGTTTGAAAATATTAGTATATTTGATGTTTGAAAATCAATATTTGAATTTTATATGGAAGAGGAGACGGATGTCAAATTGAATCAAATTATCGGTACTTTGGAAAATAAGTCCGTATTGAAGCAGAAAGTTTACAGCAATACTTTTGAAGTATTTACAAAAGTAAAGGATATTTTACACGAAATGTCCGGACAGATGAATGATACTTTAACCAATACCCGTTTGATTAAGGTGGAATATCGTGACCGTGGTAAATTTGAAGCTCAAATACAAGTAGCAGACGATTTGTTGATATTTACTATGCATACCGACATCTTTCGGTTTAATAATGAACATAAAATCTGGGACTATCCATATATTCGGGCAGACTGGAAAAATGTTTATTGTGGGGTAATCAATATTTATAATTTTTTGGCAGATTCATTTAAGTATAATCGCTCTACGGATGAAGGGTATTTGATTGGACGGATTTTTGTCAACCATGAAAATTGTTTTTATGTAGAGGGAAAAAGACAAACTGAATATACAGCTGATAAATATGGTCAAATTACTATAAATGAAGCGTGTTTGACAGATATTCTTGAGACCTCTATTTTGTATGCATTGAATTTTGATTTATTGGTTCCTCCCTATGATACAGTGAAAATAGTGGAGGTTGAACAAATGAATACCAAGATAGAAAATTCCAAGATACAAACGGGAAAGCGATTGGGGTATAATTTTAATTCTGATGATATATAATCGTGATGGAAATCATTAAAAAGAGATCTTTCAAAGGAAGTCAATGATTTTAAGGGATTACATGTTTATTTGCTGTCAAATTGATTAAAGAAGAAAAAAACAAACGGTTATCCAATTTAACAGATAACCGTTTGTTTTTTTGAGCTTTTTAAAAATATATGTCTTCTTTATGGAAATATATCGGAGACCAGCAGCAGGAAATGAACAAGAAATTATTTTGAAAATTCGTGGAATATTGAAAATAACCGTTAATAGTTCTTGTATGATAAATGTTCGATAATTGATTAAGAGTAATTTATCCGACAAGCATTTGAAACAAACGGTCTTTTAAAATGTCAATATTGTAACCTGTTACCGATGATATGAATATCCAGGGAATATCAATTCGTTTATCTGCCGATAGTTCTTTGAATATTTCTTGTTTTAATTCTTCGTCCAACATGTCGCTTTTGGAAATGGCCAACATCCTTTCCTTGTCCAATAATTCCGGGTTATATTGTTTCAGCTCATTTAGTAATATTTGATATTCTTTGGCAATATCTGCTGAATCTGCCGCTATCATGAATAATAAAACGGAGTTACGCTCAATATGACGTAAGAAACGCATTCCTAATCCGCGCCCTTCATGTGCTCCTTCGATAATTCCAGGAATATCGGCCATTACGAATGATTTTCCATCATGGTATTCTACAATACCTAAGTTGGGTTCAAGAGTAGTAAATGCGTAGTTGGCTATTTTAGGTTTTGCTGCCGATACCACAGATAGTAACGTACTTTTTCCTGCATTGGGAAATCCTACTAAACCTACATCTGCCAATATTTTTAACTCCAAGATGAACCATCCTTCTTCGCATGGTTCTCCTGGCTGGGCATAACGAGGAGCCTGATTCGTTGCTGTTCTAAAATGCCAGTTACCTAATCCTCCACGCCCTCCGCGAACCAATATGGCTTCTTCTCCATCTTTGGTTATTTCACAAATTGTTTCTCCTGTTTCGGCATTTCGTGCTAAAGTTCCAATAGGAACATCCAAAATGATGTCTTCTCCGTTGCGTCCGGAACATTTGGCTCCACCTCCGGATTCACCGTCTTCAGCGTGGATATGTTTCCTGTATTTTAGATGTATTAATGTCCAATACTGGCTGTTTCCCCTAAGAATGATATGAGCTCCTCTACCTCCGTCCCCTCCATCAGGTCCTCCGAATTCAATATATTTTTCATGACGGAAATGGGAAGAGCCTTTCCCTCCGTTTCCAGAGCGACAAAAAATTTTTACATAATCTACGAAGTTGGAAGATGCCATAATTTTTAATGTTTTTATAAGGGAGGGCAAAGATACAAATAATTTAAAAATGGTTATTGAAATATTGCAATTAATCGATTCTTTCAAATACTAAAGCTGTTCGATTAATGTTGTATATATAGAGATAGGGTCTTTCATCTTTTTCATTTTTACTGAAATATTCAGTTTTGGGATCTATTCTGTTAAATCCTCCGAATTTTTCATGGTCACTGTTCATGCATAAACGGTATTTTCCCGGTTCTCGTACCGGGATACGATAATTTGGAATGCTGTGAACAGGGTGCCAGTTAAATACGAAAATTAATGAAGCGTGTTCAAATACAATGGTTTTATTGGCTTCGTCGATAGCTAAAAGATAAGGATATTCGCCATTTAGAATTTTATATTTTTTTTCCAATGCAATCATTGCTTCATCAAACTTTTGAAGGTAAACATACCGGGAAAAGACATCGGAGGCTAAAGACCATTTTCTACAAGCATGACTGTAACTGAACCCATTTCCTTCTCGAGGGAAATCAATCCATTCAGGATGTCCGAATTCATTTCCCATGAAATTTAAGTAAGCATTTGAGGCTGTGGATAAGGTGAAAAAACGAATCATTTTGTGTAAGGCAATCCCTCGGTCTATGACAATACTTTTGCTTGCTTTATTCATTTTGTCGTACATTTCTTTATCCATTAATCTAAAAGCAATGGTTTTGTCTCCAACAAGGGCTTGATCATGAGATTCGGCATAAGCTACTGTTTTACAATAAGGGACTCTGTTGGTCATTTGTTCCCACATCTCTTTCATGTTCCAATCGTCATCGGAACAGTTCTCTATCTGTTTAATCCAGAAATCGGGAACAGACATTCCTAATCTATAGTCGAAACCAACACCTCCCCCTGTTGTCGGGTAACATAACCCTGGCATGCCACTGACATCTTCTGCTATGGAAATGGCATTAGGATTCAGAGAGTGGATGAGTGTATTGGCCAAAGAGAGATAGCACAAGGCTTCTTCATCTACTTGATTGTTGAAAAAATCGTCTCTTCCGGAAAATTCAATGTGACCGTGATGCCGATACAACATGGAGGTTACTCCATCAAAACGGAATCCGTCAAAATGAAATTCCTCCATCCAATATTTGATGTTCGAGAGTAGAAAATGTCGAACTTCCGGTTTCCCATAATCGAATGTTTTGGAATCCCAGAAAGGTTGATTGCCTTCTTCTCCTGGTTTGGAATAAAGGTGGTCTGTCCCATCCAATTCATTTAATCCTTCATTGAAGTTTTTGACATAATGAGCATGTACCAAATCCATAATTACACCAATGCCCAGTTCATGGGCCCGGTCTATCAGGGCTTTTAATTCGTCGGGTGTTCCAAAACGGGAAGAAGGAGCAAAGAAATTGGAAACATGGTATCCGAAACTTCCATAATAAGGATGTTCGGCAATAGCCATTAATTGTAATGTATTGTATCCTGTTTTTTTGATACGAGGCAAAATGTTATGCATAAATTCCACATAAGTTCCGATACCTTCTTTTTCTTGTGCCATGCCTATATGAGCCTCATAAATTAAGGGAGCACCGTCTGCGAGGGGATTAAATGTTTTTATTTTGAATTGATATGGCTTTTCAGGAGCCCAAATTTGAGCGGAATAGTTGTGTGTGTCCGGATCTTCTATGGCCCGGAAAGTATATGCAGGTAATCGTTCATACCAACCATTTTCTCCATGAACCAATATTTTATATTTGCTTTCATGTACTAATCTGTCACCCCATTTTTCACGACTTAAAAAGAGTGTCCATACTCCGTTTTTTCCTTTTTTTAAAGGTAGTTCTGTCCGTTGCCAGTCATTGAAGTCCCCAAACAGATATACATCGATAGCACCAGGGAGCCATTCCCTGAAAAACCAACCATCAGCATCAGAATCAAAATGAAGTCCAAAGAACCAGTATCCATTGGCATAATTTATAATGGATTTACTAAGAGAATTAATCTTATTCCATGCCTCTATGTATCGATTATGTCTTTTCTCTAATTGATTTTTTACTGGAAGTAACCATGAGTCTTCTTGTATCAAAGGTAAAATGGATTTGTTTGTCATGGTAATTGTATTTAAAACATATTAATTCATAAGGAAGTGTATAAAAATGAAGTTTTTGTCTTCCCTGCCTTATTCTACAAAGATAAAATAAAAAAGAGAAAATAAGATGGCATATAGTAACAGAAAATAGTTGATGGATTATCAAGAAAATGTCTTAATTTATAAGATTGGACGTGTTCTGTTTATAAAGTATAAAATGAAATCAAAGTTTTGGAAATCCTGAAATGCCGAAAAATTGTAAATGATTGATTATGCATATAACATAACAGTCTGTCGTCGTGTTGTATCTTGAAAATATTATTGATTGATGAAGAGGGAAAACAGTCCGTTGTTTTTGAAACATACAAATATATATTTTTCTTAATGGGTGTTTTTCGGTATCTTTAACGATAATTAAAATTGTTTATCCATTTAAAATACATTGAATTATGAAAGTATTGTTAATTAATGGGAGTCCACATAAAAAAGGAAATACTTTTTTAGCATTGTCAGAAATAGGTAAAACATTGGAGAAGGAAGGAGTTGATTTTGATATCGTATCCATTGGAACTAAAACAATACCAGGTTGTATCGCATGCAATAAATGTTCAGAGTTAGGTTATTGTATGTTTGAGGATGAAATTTATTCTCTTGTCCGGAAGAAGATGGAAGAGTCGGACGGGTTAATTGTAGGGTCTCCGGTTTATTATGCCGGACCTAATGGTTCTCTTTGTGCCCTTCTTGATAGAGTTTTTTATTCATGTTCCCGCTTTTTGGCTTATAAGCCGGCAGCTGCCGTGGCAGTATGCCGTCGAGGAGGAGCTACGGCAACTATCGATCGTTTGAATAAATATTTTACGATTATGAATATGCCTGTCGTTTCTTCCCAATATTGGAATATTGCGTATGGTCAAAAACCAGGAGAAGTTATGCAAGATTTGGAGGGCCTTCAAACTATGCGTACATTGGCTCGTAATATGGTTTGGATGTTGAAGAATCTTCAGAAAAAAGAGGAATTATTATTGGAAAAAGAGTCTCCTGTACGAATGAATTTTATTCGGTAATATATTGTCTCTATTATTGAAAAAGAAACAGTTTTTAAATCTTTTATCTGTTTGGATATTTATACGGGGGAACATTTATATAAAGATAGAATGTATGTAAAAAATAAAAAGAGAAATTATTTTTTGAAAAGTCAGATTTCTCTGTTGTTTGATATTGAAAAAACAAAAACAGTTTTTTACCTTTGTGCGAATTAACTGGTGGCGTTCGTATAGCTGCCGATAATAATGATTATATGATAAAAATAACTTTTCCTGACGGAACAGTCAGAGAGTATCCCCAAGGTGTAACGGGGATGCAGATAGCCGAAAGTATATCACCTCGGTTGGCACAAGAAGTATTGAGCATTGGTGTTAATGGAGTTACCTGGGATTTAACCCGTCCTATTGACACAGATGCAGAAATTAAACTTTATAAGTGGGAAGACGATGAAGGGAAACATGCGTTTTGGCATAGTTCTTCTCATTTGTTGGCAGCTGCTTTGGAACAACTTTATCCTGGAGTTAAGTTCGGTATAGGGCCGGCTATCGAGACAGGATTTTATTACGATGTGGATTTACCCACTCCGATTACTGATACAGATTTGTCTGTTATTGAAAACAAGATGATGGAATTAGCACGGCAAAAAGTACCGTTTGTGCGAACTTCTGTATCCAAGCAGCAAGCAATGGATACGTATCAGGCGAAGGGGGATGAATATAAGACGGAACTGATAGGTGACTTGGAAGATGGAACGATTACATTCTATACCAATGGAGATTTTACCGATTTGTGTCGAGGTCCGCATTTGCCTTCTACGGCACCCATTAAAGCGGTCAAATTGACAAGTATTGCCGGGGCTTATTGGCGAGGGACTGAGAAAAATAAGATGTTGACACGTATCTATGGCGTTACTTTTCCTAAAAAGTCGATGTTGGATGAATATTTGGCCATGTTGGAAGAGGCTAAGAAACGAGATCATCGGAAATTGGGAAAAGAGTTGGAGCTTTTCTGTTTTTCAAGTCGAGTAGGTCAAGGGTTGCCTTTGTGGTTACCCAAAGGAGCTGCTTTGCGTGAACGATTGGAAAATTTCTTGAAAAATGTTCAGAAGGAATATGGTTATCAGCAGGTTATTACACCGCATATAGGAATGAAGGAGTTGTATGTAACTTCAGGACATTATGCGAAATACGGGAAAGATTCCTTTCAACCAATACATACTCCGGATGAAAATGAAGAGTTCTTGTTAAAACCGATGAACTGTCCTCATCATTGTGAAATTTATCGTAGTAAACCTCGTTCTTACAAGGATTTACCTGTCCGTTTTGCTGAGTTTGGTACGGTTTACCGCTATGAACAGAGTGGTGAGTTACATGGATTGACACGAGTAAGGGGGTTTACCCAGGATGATGCACATTTGTTTTGCCGGACAGATCAACTGAAGGATGAATTCAAAAAGGTTATCGATATTATTCTTTATGTATTCAAGACCTTGAGTTTTGATGATTTTATAGCACAAGTATCATTACGAGATCCGAATAATAGAGAAAAATATATCGGTAGTGATGAAAATTGGGAAAAAGCGGAAAATGCCATTATTGAAGCTGCTGCAGAAAAAGGATTGAAGACCATAGTAGAGTATGGAGAAGCAGCTTTCTATGGTCCTAAACTTGATTTTATGGTGAAAGATGCGTTGGGACGTAAATGGCAGTTAGGGACTATTCAGGTTGATTATAATCTGCCGGAACGTTTTGATTTGACTTATATCGGAGCTGATGATAAACCTCATCGTCCGGTAATGATTCATCGAGCACCTTTTGGTTCTATGGAACGTTTTGTTGCAGTGTTATTGGAGCATACAGGCGGGAAGTTCCCGTTATGGTTAGCTCCGGAACAAGTAGTAGTTTTGCCTATTAGCGAAAAGTTCAACGATTATGCTGATGAGGTGTCTCGTAAATTGAACCGTTGTGATATTCGGGCCCATGTTGATCATCGTAATGAAAAGATAGGACGAAAAATTCGGGATAATGAATTGAAAAGGATTCCTTTTTTATTGATTGTCGGAGAGAAAGAATCAGAAAACGGTACAGTATCTGTACGAATGCAAGGCGATGGAGATAAAGGCTCAATGACTTTGGCAGATTTTACAGCTATGTTATCATCTATGGTAGCAGAAGAAGTAAAACCCATTGTAGAAAATTAAAAAAAGGTCAGGAAAACTGTTTTTGAAAAATATTTCATACTTTTGCATAACAAAAGCAAAGGAAATAGTTTTCCTGATTTATTATATTTTATTAATTAATTTTTGGAGGACAAAACAATAGCAGCAATCACTCCCCCTTCCAAGCCTGTTTCGGGAAATGATAGACGTTCCCCTGTGGCTAAAGAACAACAATATCGTATTAACGAAGAGATTACCGCAAAACAAGTTCGTCTTGTGGGTGATAATGTTGAATCAAGAGTTGTTTCCATACAAGAGGCTCTTCGTGTTGCCAGAGAATACGAATTGGATTTGGTAGAAATATCACCTAAGGCAGATCCCCCTGTTTGTCGAGTTGTTGATTATCAGAAATTTATGTATCAACAAAAGAAGAAGGCAAAAGAGATTAAGGCGAAATCGGCCAAAATCGTTGTAAAAGAGATTCGTTTTGGGCCTAATACGGATGACCATGATTATAATTTCAAATTGAAGCATGCAGAAAACTTCTTGAAAGAAGGAGCTAAAGTAAAAGCTTATGTGTTTTTCCGAGGTCGGGAAATAGTATTTAAAGATCAAGGAGAAATATTGTTATTGAAATTTGCGCAAGATTTGGAAAATTTGGCCAAAGTAGAGCAGATGCCTCGATTGGAAGGAAAACGAATGATTTTGATTTTGGCACCTAAGCCTAAGAAGTAAAGTAGGTAGAGTGTATATTTTTGTGGAAAGTTTTTTAATTGGAGTGAAAAACAGGATAAGTTAATGAAATATATTTCATAACTATTTGATTCAAGTAACCATCAAAAATTTCCTAAAAGAGAATAAAATTCGGGAAGATTGCAGAAATTGTTGAAAATGCATTCTTCCCGAATTTGTTTTATACGGGTTACATTTGTTTCTATCTATACAATAGGTTAACTCTGTATAACTGAAATTAAATATTTTGTATCCTTTTGTCTTTCTGTTTATCTTTCCGTATCTTTGAAATAAAAGAGGTTTTTATATCTTTTATTTATGTAAATTATTATAATTTTACTTTTACAGTTGTCTTGATTTAAGAAATCTTTTTATGAATGTGTTTTTTTTGAATCGTTCAGTGGCTTTAAAAACAAAATTAAGCTCAAGATTATTAACCGTATTGATGTTGTGTATGGGAATTGATTCTTATGCACAAGTTGCAGAAAATTTGAATTTGAATGGAGTTGTCCAACCTCCTTACAATTGTTATGGTCGTCTTGCTGATGGTTGTCCTAATGCTGAAAAGTTAGGTTGGAAAGTAGGAATACAATTTTATTCATTTCATAAATATACTTTTTTTGAGGCAATAGATTTAACTCGTGCATTGGGATTACATTATATTGAAGCAACTGTGGGAGCTCGGATATGTTTAGAGGATGAACAGAGAATTCATGCCGGAATGTCACAAGAATGGATGAATCGTATTAAGCAGAAACTTGTAAAGAGTGGAGTGAAATGCGAGTCTGTTTATTATGGGATGGATGGTAATGGGGAAGGCTTTGAAGATATTGTCAGGTTTTGTAAAGAAATGGGATGGATGATAGTTACCGACCCTCGTCGAGCGAAAGATGGGGGTAAACCGGTATCTTATTATGAGGATATTTTGAAAAAATATGGCGTTAAGATGGTATTTACTAATCATCCGAAGTCAGCCGCTTATTGGAATCCGGATTTTACGGTTGAAGATACTAAAGGTTATGGTCCGTATATAGGGGCTTCCATAGATATAGGACATTATATGCGAGGAGGGTTTGAACCTTACGATATAGTAAAGCGTTATGTAGAAATAGGTAAAATGTATCATTTCCATATGCGAGATGTAAGTGAGGTGGGTCCTCATGGATTAGATGTTCCTTGTGGGGAAGGAAAAGCACGTCTTCCTGAGATATTTCAAACATTGAATGATCAAAATATTCAGCCTTTGATGATATTGGAGTATGAGCATGATTTTGATAATCCGATGCCGTATTTCATTCAAAGTGTTAATTATATAAACAATATGTGTGGAGATATTATCAGGTCCAATGAGAAAAAGGCTCAATTGGGAGATAGTATCAGATTAGATGCAGATAAAGCTTGTATTTCGGATGATATGAGGTTAGAAGGTAGTGGCGCAGATGCAACAATTCAAGGATGGAGTAACCCGAATCAGATAATATCCTGGACAACCAATCTTACTCCAGGTAATTATCATGTGTTCGTTCGTTACGCACAGCCTTGTGAAGGCAGTGCCATGACTCTGGATGCTGATGGTCAGGAATTGGCAACATTATTCTCTCCTACATTTACGAAGTATGATTATCAGATGTCAGAAGTGGGAATTATAAAGATTCCCCAGGGAGGAAATGTTACTATTTCTCTACGAGGAATACAGAATGGAATGAAAAGGGATAAAGATGGTAAATTGAAGGCACAAGGAGCCTTCCCTGATGTCCATTATTTGCTTTTAGTACCAACATCAATGCCCTCTACTTCGCAACCTGTGGATATTCTTAAATATTTCAAAGGGATTAGTATTTTCAATGGAAAAGACTTTGAAGGATGGGAAGGAAACGATGGGGAGAATAGTATGCGTCATTTTCGTATAGAGAAACATTCTATTGTAGGGGGAGTAATGGATAGAGATTTGAAAAACAATCAATTTATACGTACATCTCGTAAGTATAAGAATTTTGAATTACGCTTGAAATATAAAATTAATGCGACGGATGAAAATTATAATGGAGGGATACAGTTTAGAAGTATTCCTTCACCAGATCCTAATCGTTCATTTGAAATGGTTGGATATCAGGCAGATATTGTTTCATGGAAAAGAGGAGCTCTATATGATGAAGAACGTCGTCAGGATTTTTTAGGTCTTCAATTAGAATCTCCAGTGGATTATAAAGCAGATGAATGGAATGATTATATTATCCGATGTGAAGGTCCGCGGATTCGTATCTGGTTAAATGGAGTAAAAACAACGGATTATATAGAACCTTATGTACAAGAGCCATTTGAAAATATCGGTACTATTGTTCAGGAAGGGTATATTGCTCTTCAAATTCATGCCGGAAAGGCTTCGGAAGTTTGGTATAAAGAAATTGAAATAGAAGAATTGAAATAAAGTATTGTTGTTTTTAAGAATTATAAAATAAGCAATAAAGAGGCTCATATCAAAAATTCTTTTGGAGTAAAGATTTATTTACAAGGAATATAATAATTGTTCAAAAGTATGTCTTGGTATCATTTATTATATCCTGAAGTAATCTTTGTCGTTTTCTGATAATAAATAAGGTTAAGTTTAGGTACTTTGAATTAAAAGAGAGTCCGGAAAATGTATAGGAAATTCTTATTTTTATAAATAATGATAAATACTTGAAGGTGTATATTATACTCTTTTCCAATAAGTGTTTTTACTGCTTAAGTTGAATTATCAAATAACACTTATAGGATAATTATTTAAGTTAAATAATTTATTTTTTTTCTCTAAAAATAAAAAGAGCAATTTGAAATCATGGAGATATGTAATGTATTTATTGATAGTGTTTTATGTTGTTTTTTTCTTGAATATTTTTTTATGTGATGTGTTTTTTTATTCTCTTTAAAGAAGTATTGGAGTAAATTTATATCTAAAAAAAGAGTATATTTGTTTCTGTTTTTTGATAATTATCGATTGCGTAAATTTAAATAGTACAAAAAATGGAGAAATTGTTGCGAAATTTGTTTCTTTTGTGTGCGTTATTAAGCGTACAATCCGTCTTGGCACAACCGTTTAGTGCAGAATTTAAAAAGAAGGATGTTATTCGAGTTATGGAAGCTGTGGCTGATTGGCAAATAGCACATCAGGCGAATGTCAAACATGCTGCCCAAGATTGGACTAATGCGACATTGTATTTGGGAATGGCAGATTGGGCGGCTTTAGCAGAACAGGAAAAAAATACTCAGGAATACTATAATTGGTTAAAAAAGATAGGAAATAGAGCAGGATGGCAGCCTGCAAAACGTATGTATCATGCAGATGATATTTGTATCTCTCAGATGTATATAGATTTATATCGGCGATTTAATGTGCGGGGTATGCTTAATCCTACTATTGCTCGTACAGATTGGGTTATGAACAATCCATCAGAAGGACCCATGATATTGGATTATAGAAATGGAGAATCTTTAGAACGATGGACTTGGTGTGATGCTTTGTTTATGGCTCCTCCTGTGTATGCCCGTTTATATAATATGACGGGGGATAAACGGTATATTCGTTTTATGAATGAACAATATCAGGATACCTATGATTTGCTTTATGATAAGGATGAACATTTGTTTTATCGTGATGCTCGTTATATAGGAGAGAAAGAAGCTAATGGAGCTAAAATTTTCTGGAGCCGTGGTAATGGTTGGGTTATGGGCGGTCTTTGTGAGATTTTACAAGAATTGCCGGAGAAAGAAAAGAGTCGTAAATTTTATGAAACTTTATTTGTAGAGATGGCTTCTCGAATTAAGGATTTACAACTTCCTGACGGATATTGGCGTGCCAGCCTGTTAGATCCTGATAGCTATCCTGCTCCAGAAACCAGTGGTACCGGATTTTTTGTATATGCTTTGGCTTATGGTATTCGTACAGGGTTGTTGCCAGCAGAAGAATATATGCCTGTATTGAAGAAAGGATGGGAAGCGATGATTAAGGCAGTGGAAGAGACAGGAAAATTGGGGTATGTTCAACCTATTGGTGCTGATCCGAGAAAAGTGACACGAGATATGACAGAAGTCTATGGAGTAGGAGCCTTTTTATTGGCAGGAACTCAAATTTTTGAATTGTCGGAATAGGAATAGATTTCTTAAATAAAAAAGAGATGATTCGGGAAAACCGGATTGTCTCTTTTTTATTTATGAAAAGGTAATAACGGAAAACGAGACTATAATTTCTTGTTCTTTACGTGGTTCAGCATAGCCAAAATTGAAAACTTCGTTTTCTTTTGTCTCTGCACTCACCTTTCACTATCTTTGTAAAGATGTAAATATACCAGAATGGCTGAAACACAATTTACTAAGGGGAACGAGGCACGATTGATATTGGAATTTGCCATGCCTGTTATGGCAGGTAGCTTGTTTATGCAATTGTATAATTATGTGGATGCCGTTATTGTAGGAAATTTTATCAATAAAGAGGCTTTAGCAGCGGTGGGAGCTTCGGCCCCGCTTATCTTTACTTTGGTGTCCTTGGTTATAGGTATTAGTATCGGTTCCAGCATTATGATTTCTCAGTGTTATGGACGAGGAGATATTGCAGGAATCAAGCGAATTTCAGATACATTGTATATATTCTTATTTTTTGCCAGTCTGTTGCTTACTTTTTTAGGAATCCTTTTTGATCGTTTTATCTTGAAATTGATAGGATTATCAGAAGAAGTTATGCCTTATGCAGTGGAGTATCTTCGAATTTATTTATTAGGAATTGTTTTTTTGTTTATATTTAATTCGTTGTCTTCTATTTTACGGGGTGTAGGAGATTCAAAAACACCTTTATTGTTTTTGGTAATTTCTTCAATATTGAATATTCTTTTAGATTTATTGTTTGTTCCTGTTTTTTCATGGGGTATTGCGGGAGCTGCCTGGGCGACTGTTATAGCTGAGTTTTTGGCTGTTGTTTTTGCTGTCGGATATACTAATAAATACAATTCGGTCATTAAATTAAATGTAAGGAAGATGGTATTCGATTTCCCCATTTTCCGTCAAAGTTTAAAGTTGGGGATTCCTGCAGGATTGCAGCAATTGTTTGTTTCTTTGGGGATGTTGGCCGTATGGCGCATTGTAAATGATTTTGGAACAGATGCAACGGCAGCTTATGCGGCTGCCAATCGTATAGAAACTTTTGTAGCTATTGTTCCTATGGCATTGAGTATTGCAATAACGAACTTTACTGCTCAGAATATGGGAGCTAAAGCGTTTATTCGAATTCATAATGGTATCCGGGCAACAATGAAGATGAATTTGGTGTCAGGATTGTTGATTCTGTTATTGCTTTCTGCTTTGGGGACTCCTTTAATGAAGATGTTTACTCCGGATGCAGCAGTAGTTCGAATAGGGGTAGAGTATTTAATGGTATTGGCTTTTTCTTATTGGATATTTGGAACGATGTTTTGTTATATGGGAGTAATGCGGGGATTGGGGAATACGTTGGTTCCTATGTTGGTTAGTTTAATCTCTTTGTGGCTTGTTCGAGTTCCTTTTGCTGCTCTTCTTTCATCTTTTTTTGGGACACTGGGAATTTGGCTTTCTGCTCCTGCAGCGTGGTTTTTGGGGACGGTTGCTATTTATTGGAGTTATTGTCGGAAAATAAAAAAGGAGTCTTTGAGAAGCTAAAAACAATTTTACGAGAGCTGGATTATGTGCTATTATATAATAGTATTAATAGTATATTGTTTTAAGGTATTATTATATTTGTGAAAATCTTTTTGCTGTAATTGAGTAATGATTTTTAATGAAATAGAATAATTGCTTGCATAGGTTGTTGTCTTTATTAAATATGAATTTATGAAGAAAGAATTTCCTTTAATCTTTTTTTATTGTTTCTTTGTCTTGTTCTCTAATGCAGAAGTGAAATATCGGATAGCAAACGTGAAAACTTATGTTGTAAAGATTCATCCTGAAGAATATTCAGGATGGCCTGCTAATAATGGATTGTGGTCTTGGGATGGAGGAAATGAAATGTTGGTTGGATTTACAACGGGCTTTTATGATAAAGAAGGAGGATATCATAATATCTCGGAACAAAGAATAAGTCAATTAGCGCGGAGTAGAAATGGCGGGAAAAAATGGAAATCTTTTTGTCCGGAAAATTATGTAGTGAAAGATGCTATTGCAAAAGAACTTCAAGAGCCGATTGATTTTAAACACCCAAATTTAGCTATAAAAATGTGTGGTGTTGGTTATCATGCTCATGAGTTAAAAGATTCCCCTGTGTTTTATTTTAGTTATGACAGAGGAGAACATTGGGAAGGACCTTATTCTTTTGAAGGATTGTTAGATGGGGCTCCTTTGGATAAATTTAAAGATATAACTATGAGAACAGATTATCATATTATATCGTCAAAAGAATGTATCTTTTTTGGCTCTGCTACTCAAAAAGCATTTGACGATAAAGTGTTTGCTTTTAAAACGACAGATGGAGGACTTACTTTTGAATTTGTTTCATGGATAGTATCTCCTAAAGATCCTTATCGGGGTGTAATGCCTCAAACTGTACAGATTCATCAAGATGACTATATTTCTGTAATACGTCGCCGAGCTAAACCTGACGATTCTTCTCAAAAAAAATGTTGGTTGGATGCGTATCGTTCAGGTAATGGAGGAAAGAATTGGTCTTTTTTATCCAAGGTTGCAGAGACAGGAGATGCAAATACGAATGGAAATCCTCCTGCTTTGACAGTCCTGAAGGATGGACGGTTTTTAGTTGTATATGGTAATCGATCCACTAAACAGTTGGTATGTAAAATTAGTTTGGATGAAGGGAAGTCTTGGGGAAATGAAATTATAATCAGAGATGATTTTGTTTCTTATCAGTCCGGTTCTTCCGATTTTGGTTATCCAAGAGTGCTACAACGTGAAGATGGAAAAATTGTTGTAGTGTATTATTTTGCAGATTTAAAACATGGAAGAGAACAACACATTGATTGTTCTGTCTTTTCTTTGAAAAAATTGGTGATGGACGATTAAAAAAAATTATTGAGTAAATAATGAAGATATAAAAATCGACTTGAGAGCTTTTTGAAGCTA
>CASFOM010000183.1 GCA_949296295.1 uncultured Alistipes sp.
AATAAAGACTGATTCTTTTATCAGGAACAGTCTTTATTTTTTCTACCATTATTATCTACATCAAAACTGAAAATTCAAAATACTTAGTATTGCTATGATTAACCTGCTATTATATTACTGTTTTTGAGAATAAACAAACTCCACTCTAATTCTAAAACTTCTTGTTCTACTTTCTATAATATCTATATAAAACTTTTATTAACCCATTTTAAATGTATTTATTCCATTTTATTGGATTCAACTATTCCTCTCCCTCCCTTAACTTTATATTATATATCCAATAAATAAAAAAATTCTCTTCTAAAATTTTATCAGACACTAATAATAATAAAATCTTACTATAAATAAAAAAGGAAGAGCCATACAGTGAATGACTCTTCCTTATCGTTAAGTATTAGTAAAATAAATACTAGTTCTTACTTGGGAAAGTATAAGTAACATCAGGATCTGCATCTACCCAAAATACATCTTCTTCAATCATTAACGTATCAGGACGATAAGCTGTTCTGAATGAAAATTCTGTATTAGGTTTCGCATCAGGAATCACAGCTTTTTCAGGAGCTGCTTCTCCTGCAGGAGGAACCAAGGTTGCTATATGTATACCTGTAGGAGTTCCATCAGCATCTGTTTCCTTTTCATAATGAATTTCTGCTTTATAAGCATCGGTAACCAATGTTCCCCAAGTAATAGCAAAACCACCCAAATCGTCACGCCATTCAACACCTTTGATACCTGCACCTGAATCGTCTTTGGCAATAGTCATAGGATACAATCCTTGAGCGTAATTAGTTCCATAGGCTTTCCCTGAAAACTCAGTTACCAACCCTTTATTACCAAATTCGTCTTCAGTAATCAATTCATAAACATAATCCGTTTCTCCCAAATCTTCTATTCGTACTACAACCGGATCCTTTGTTCCATCTTCATGATCAAACAAAACTTCTTGTTCATGTTGTTCTGCCGTAAGATTATCAAACCAACTCAAAGTTCCTTTTTTGATACGTTGAGCGGCATAGTAGAAATACAAATCCATACGATATTGTCCCGGATGAACTTTTACGGAATCCACGCGAGCCGCATAAACCGTCTCACCCCGATCAATATACTCTTGATGTTTATCATTCATTTTAGAGCAAGAAACTGCTACGACACAAGCCACTGCCGCTACTGCTCCATTTATTATACTCAATTTCATAATTCTAAACAATTTTAGAGATTCGATTACTGTAATTCAGAAGGATCTCGTACCCCTTCAACACTACCATACACAACGTATTCCATAAGGTGAGCAAACGAGTCAGAACCTGCCCAGTTTCTGGTTACAACAATTTTAACATGTTGGTATTCGGGCAACATAGGATCAATATCAAACTCTTCTCCCTTCGTCATGTATTCGGTATCTTCTGATGATTGAGCACCTAATTCTGCAGAACCGGAAGGTTTATAAGAATCACATACACGTATTAGTTCCCATCCATCAGATTCCAATGCTTCGCAATATTGAGTTACACCACCTACACCAACAGTGTTCGAAGATTCAGGCAAAGTAGCCCCACGATAACCGTACAAATAGATCTGACGAGGATTTCCATGTTTGTAGAACCACTGAGTATCACCAGGAGCACGATGATAAATCTTGATACGACTCATCTTTATAGGACGGTTGTAGCTAACAGTCAAACGATGAGGCCATGGTCCTCCCAAATCATCTCCACCAAAGTTAGTATGCCATCCACTTCCGGTATTACCGTCACAAATCCTTTCCCAACGCCATCCATAAGCAAAGTTAGAGTCTCCGGATGCCTGATAAGCACGCATAAATGTATAAGGAATTTCCATTTCGAATAATGGAGTCAAAGTCCATATATTCTTATTTTCTCCCTCATCTACAATTTCTGTCTTATTCTGCCATTTATCTGAAATAGTGACAGCAAAATCAGCTTCTGTATCCGTCATTCCACGGAATGAATTTTCACCTTCTTTACGACTGGTATATAATGTTTCTACTTCATAGAAAATAGGATTTCCATTAGCGTCTATCGTTGAAGGATCATCTAAATTAGGTTCCTTATCACGCTTCCAAAGAGTAATCACCACATTGTCCTGATTTACATTCAACCAAGTCAATTTAACCCCTCCGAAAGCAGCTTCCATTTGGAAAGTCTTTGCAATAGTATATAAAGGAGCTTCTTGCGGTTGAATGGTTACGGTAATCGGAGAAGACACCTTTACCTTACGATTTACAGTAGTTAAGGTAACATCATGCTCTTCCATATCACCAAATCCCCGAATTTTCAAAGTATCCTGGTAAACAGAAGCACGAGTTTTTTCAGGTCCACGATTTGTCATGTAAGAAGCTTCTACATAGAGCAAATCTTCATCTGCCGGTAACTTATATACCAAATCGGCTCCTCCTGGTTGGGGAATGATTGTCACATCATCCACTTTCAACGGAGTAGGCGCTGGACCATCCTGTTCGGTCTGACCAATGGGGTCATCCGCACATGCAGTCAACATAGCCACAGCCGAAAACATTATCAATATCTTTTTCATATTCGTGTTTATTTAAATTGAAAACTATATATATTAACACTTCTTACTACCAACCATAATTCTGTACTATGTTTGTATTTCTATCCAAAGTACTTTCTTTAAATGGCCACAAGTAATTCTTTTCCTGGAAAACACGGTCTCCATGAGGGCAAACGGTAACACGATAGAATTCAGCTGCCGTAGTACCTTTTACATTCCAACCTTCAATAGGTTTACCATTCCAAGCATCTTTTGCATCCTTCCATCTCAACATATCCCACAGATGATGTCCTTCAAAGGCCAACTCAATCTTACGTTC
>CASFOM010000184.1 GCA_949296295.1 uncultured Alistipes sp.
CCCCAATCTTTAGGAAACATACAAAAACCGGCTATATCCCCTTCTTCATGCCATCGAGACAATGCGAAATCATATTTGGTTTTTACTATCTCCTCAAAAGAGGGCATATCATTCACGTAAAAAGGTTGAAATATATCAAGACTGGTGTTTATTGGAGTTATAAATCCTGTCCCGGGACGATTTACAGGGAAGGTTTCCAAATAAAAGGTTTTTTCTATAATGGCACCAGGTTTGACATTCATGTAAGTATCTCCATAAGGTAAAGGTTCGGTTTGTAATGCTTTTACCGCGCTTCTGTGTTTGTTCCAAACGACTGGTCCGGATAATAAAGTGATTTCAGTGGTATTACCGTTTGTTGTTGTTCCTAATGACCACCATTGATCTTTTTTATTTCCATAAGGCACTTGAGTAGGTAATGTATGCATAGCAATTCCGAATAAACCTCCATTCATTTCTACTTCTGCAGAAACGAATGGCATGGAAAAACGGTGTTCTTCGAAAATGGCTTCAGGAGCCTCTTCTTTCCCAAAAGTAGGCATTTTGTTGTTGCCGTTTCGATATCCGGAAGGATTGCCGTAATATAATATTCCGGGCATGAGGATTCTGTCTGTATAAACGGGTAATTCCCAACGGGAAGATAAGGTAACATAGGGTAGGGTTTCTTTTCCATGCCATTCGAATCTACGGATGCACTTGATTTTGTTTCCTTCCTTTTTGTACGCATCTCTGGTTTTCCATTCACCGGAAGGAAGCGATATTGTCCCGTAAAGAATTGTCCATGCACCATTGGATGACATACTGTCGGCAGAAGTATGTATCCATTCAGAACACCAATCTTCATTCCACCATGTGGAAATAGACCAAAGTCCTTCTTGAGGAGGGGTTAGCAATGTAATTCCTTTTTCATTGATGGAAGGAATATAATGTCCATTTTCGTTCTTTATAGTTAAGTCAGTAGCAAATATTTTAGATGCGATTCCTAAAAAAAAGATAAAAAACAAGTCTTTTTTCATTTATATTTATTTTAATGTTTCAATAATTTTTTGATTGATTTCTTTTAACATCTGTTCGTTCATCTTTATTACTTTTCGATCATAAGTCATAATACCGTTTACCTCACCTTCTACATCGGTAGTTTGTGTGTAAACGGATCCTGAAAAGCCTTTTTTGATAAGATCGATTAGTATGTCGGCATATTTCTTATATTCCATGGTTACTTCATCTCCATTTTTGAAACTGATGTATCCCCAGTTTCCGTCATCTTTCCATAAGTGCCCCTGGACAGGAAATCCTATTCCTCCGTATTCTCCCATAACATTTATTCGTTCAGCATCGAATAAGAACATGGATGGTGCTGGATAAGCATGTAAATCGAGAATATCTCCACATTCCCGATGATTTCCTCCACTGGCGGAGTTAATCAGACGACTATTATCATATTTTTTTGTCCATGTGGCTGCTTCTTCTGTGTCAAATTGTCCCCATCCTTCATTGAATGGTACCCATACTACAACGGAAGGAGAGGAATAAAGCATATCAATAATTCCTTTCCATTCCTGATAATAGTTGTCTTTGGATTGAGCAGTACGGCTTGCATCACGTCCATCATTCATGTTTTGTGGTTTCCATTCAGACCGATTATCGTTGTGTATCTCTCCACTGGGCATATCTTGCCAAACCAACATACCCGCTTTGTCGCAATGGTAATACCAACGGGCAGGTTCTACTTTTACATGTTTTCGAATCATATTGAATCCCCATTCTTTGGTTTTTTCAATATCGAAGCGTAGAGCTTCATCGGAAGGAGCTGTATAAAGACCATCAGGCCACCATCCTTGATCCAAAGTACCTAAATGGAAAAGGGGCTTATTGTTTAAATACATTCTGTAAAGTCCATTTGCATCTTTTCCCATTGAGATTTTCCGGAATGCCGTGTATGATTTTATTTCATCAACTTTCTTTTTCCCATCGAAAAGTTCTATTTGCATATCGTATAAATAAGGATTTTGGGTGTCCCAGAGAATTGGATTTTGAATAGAAACAATATTTTGTTCTCCAGCCAAACCGGTTGCTGTCGCAACTATTTGTCCGGTTGTATCTTTTAAAGTTATTTTAGTTGTGAGAGGAATTTCTCGAGAGGAAGGGAAAACAGTAACGTATAATTGAGAACGATCGATATCGCTTAAACTTTTGATTTCAGTAATGTGAATTTCAGGAACAGTTTCTAACCATACTGTTTGCCAAATCCCTGTTACAGGAGTGTACCAGATACCTCCTGGATTCATTTTTTGTTTTCCGATGGGTTGATATCCTTTATCGGTAGGATCCCATACACGTACGATTAGTCGGTCTGTTCCATCATATTTCAAATAAGGGGAGATATTGAAATAGAATGGAGTAAAGCCTCCTTCATGAGAACCGACTTCTATTCCGTTGATATAAACAGTTGTTCTCCAATCGACTGCTCCGAAATGCAATAAAATATTTTCACCTTTTTTATTTTTGGGAATTGATAGGGTTTTGGCATACCATAACTCTTCTTTCTCTGAAATGTTTTTTTGAACACCAGACAACCGGGATTCCAAAGCAAAAGGAACTCTTATTTTTCCTTCAAACTGTTTTGGAATATCGGCCCCTTTCGTAGTTATCGTATATTCCCATATTCCATTCAAGTTAAGCCATTTATCCCGCACCATTTGAGGACGAGGATATTCCGTCCAAGGAATTTCGTCTTTGTTCTTTTCTAAATTTTCTCCCCAGGGAGTGATGATGTCTTTTTGTGTCCCGGCTGTTTGTCCGAACCCTTGATAACAGCAAAAGAGGGCTGTTGCGGCAATTAGTGTTTTCTTCATGATGCGGATTAATAAATGATTACAATATTTTATCTGAGTTTGAAATCTTTTCCAAGATATACTTTTCGTACCATTTCGTCGTTGGCCAAATCTTCAGCACTTCCTGCTTTCAAAATACGTCCTTCAAACAATAGGTACGTCCGATCCGTAATACTTAATGTCTCATGCACATTATGGTCGGTAATGATAACCCCTATGTTTTTGTCTTTTAAAGTCCGGACTATACTTTGTATGTCTTCCACTGCAATAGGATCGACTCCCGCGAATGGTTCGTCAAGCAGAATGAACTTGGGATTGATAGAAACGGCTCGAGCAATTTCTGTCCGTCTCCGTTCACCTCCTGATAATTGAATCCCATAACTTTTTCGTACTTTATGTAATCGGAACTCATCAATTAGACTTTCCAATCGTTCTTTCTGGTATTCTTTTGAAAAGTTGGTCATTTCCAATACGGCCTTGATGTTTTCTTCTAC
>CASFOM010000185.1 GCA_949296295.1 uncultured Alistipes sp.
CATTCAAAATCCATTTATAAATCCACCTGCTGTTTCTATTTTCCATCAGCCTCCATGAAATTCATTTTTCAATAAAACAGGAAAATATCTCTGCATAGTCAAAACTGCCACTTCTTACTTCTATATTCATCTTTTTTCATTATCTTTATCTTTGGATAAGAATAGAATATACCCAAATATTCTTCTTTTCAAATCCCTTAAATACAATTATTTTTCACAATCCGAACAAGCCATGCCCTCTTTTAAAATCTACGAGTTAAAAGACCATAGTCTTATTACCCCCCATATAATTGAATGTATTAAAAAGTTATTAAGACAATTAACAGATAGCCCCATACAATTTAGTGAAAAGAATTTAGAATCCATTTTATCAGGGGGAAACAACCGACTTTTTCTCCTTTTTCAGCAAGAAGAAGTTATTGGAATGGCTACCCTATGCCGTTATCAAACTCCCACAGGGACAAAGATGTGGATAGAAGATGTCGTAATAGAAGAAAAATTCAGAGGCCAACATTTAGGGCGTCAATTAGTGGAACATCTACTGTTTGAAGCCCGGCAATGGGGAACAGGGAGCTTAATGCTCACCTCAAATCCTTCCCGCAAAGCAGCTAATCACCTTTATCAGTCTTCCGGCTTTCTTCTAAAACCGACAAACGTTTATAAAATGACAATAAAATAAGCAGTAGTGTTTCATTTTGACTTGTATTTGAAAATTTTTATCAGATACAATAAAAAACACTACTGCTTAGAGAAAGATAAATATCGTTTTATCCCTTTTCGCTCTATTCTTCCTGTGTTTGAATTAACTTCCGGTATTTCTCAACCGTTTCTTCCAAACTTCCGTTTCGTGTACCAGAAACCCCCTCTTTCCCCGTCAAACTAAACGCAAGAGGTTCATACAAGGTCGGACAACAAGATTCTTTTTTCAATTCATTCCACTCTTTCCACAGAGCATCATACCGAGTGATGATATCCTGCATCACCTCCTTATTCAATACCCCGGACAATTGATATTCTTTTCCATACATAAACAATTCCTGAGCTATTGCAGCAACAGCATGTTTAATTCGTCCATACGTTGCGGATACCCGTAAAAACTGTTCCGTTTCCTTATCCTTCATCTGGATATTTTTCGCCAATTGTTCTATCTCATTCCAAATTTTATTTGCTTCCTGTTTTTCTTCCAACAACTGCCGTTGCATATCCTGCTTAATGATGTATGTCATAAATTTAGACAAAGAGTTCTCCCCGGAAAAATACTGGTCTCGAGACCACCAGATATTAAATCCGCTTTTCCCCGGATCAATCAAGCTATATTGTGCCCGAACTACCCCTTTTTCTGCCAATTTCAACAACTGAATAAAGTCTGGGACAGATTCCTTTTTAACACCGATACGTTGAGCTGTTTTTCTCAATACTTCCTCTTCCGTTAAACATGTATCACGACTCCAAATAGCAGCAGCCAAAGTATTTACATCACACCAGAGTTCATTAGAGATATAAGGGCCACGCCATCCTCCGCCTCTCGACCAGGTCCAAATTCCTTGAAGACGGGGATCCCCTGTAAACTGCAGTACCCCTTGCGGACTTTCAGGCAACAATCGTTCATTTTCCTCAAATCCGCGTAACATACCTCCAAAGACATAAACAGGGTGAGCTCCCTTGCCACAATACTCAGGTTGCCCTTGAAACTCAATAATAAAAGGATGTTTCCCGGCATCAATGGTTCTATTGAAACGCACTAACCGATGAAAATCTCCTTCCGTATATTTGATTGAAAATACCAAATTGGGATGGGGTTCTATTTGTTCGGTAATTTTTCGGAACATATCAACAGATGTATGGAAAGAGTCCATTCCCCAAGTACGGTAAAACAATTTTTTACCATATTTCTCGCAAACCACCTCCCTTAACAAATTAATAAACTTCACATGAGCAGCAATTCCCGCTTCTCCACCATCCCGGATAGGACTACCTCCGGAATGATAGGGCGTATCATACAGATAAGTCTCTCCAAAACGAATCACTAATCCATCCAACTCCGGGAATACCGTAAATATCTCATCAATCTGTGCCTGCATGACTTTTTCTGTCAAGGGTTGATTGATATCAGGAGCCAAACGGCCATGAATGACATTAAAAGAAGCTTTCCGTTCACTGGGACGTACCATTTGATTCTGATATTTCTCCAACAACAATGTAGGCAACACCATTACATCGGTAAAAGCATATACATTCATTCCCTTTTTTTCCGCCTCATGAAGTTTCTCCTGCACCTCCTTTCGCTTATTCAATATCCATTCTTTTTCTTTTGATCCTTCGGGGAACAAATCTTTATCAAAGGCTTCATACGTCAATGCACACTGTATGTACCATTGCGGAACCATTCCATTAAATCCTGTCTTTTTCAGAAAGGCAGGATTGGTGTATTTCGACACCGTAGCTGCTTCTCCCGGATTATTATGTACCATATCAAAAAGATAAGGAACCCCATCAGACTGGGCAAAGACAGCAGTAGTCATCCACCCGCAAATAGCAGATAAAAATACCCTTTTAACTGTTTTCATTTTTAGAAGTCATTAAATTAAAAATAGATTAATTATTATCTAACTGTCCCCATTTTTACCAATCATTATTATCATACTTTAAATAGAACGTTTTTCGATTTTTGGATTTGAGCATTATTTTTTCCTTTCCATAAAGATAATTTAAAGGCAACAGTTTCTTCTCAGCATGATCAATAAAATAAGAAAAATTGGCATCATAATCTGTAGGATTATAAACCTCCACCATACACCCATCCTGTTTTTCCTTAACAAATCGAACCTCCAAATGGTCGAAATTCATTGCCATTTTTTTCTGTACATCCACATAGATACCGGGGATTTCAACAGTAGTCAGCAACAAAGACGTTTCCGCCCAGGTTGATCCCTTGAATATCTCCCCTATTTTTGCCGCTCCTTCCCAATCCGTCGTATTTACCCGTTCATTCATCCAACCATCAGGCATACCGGAAATCGGACGTTGTTTCATCGACATATATTGAGGCAAATTAAAGGCTGTACTTCTCAACAAATCCAAATACGATTTATTTCCGGTCATCCGGTACAGGCGAAACAGGGCAGCTCCTGAGTGGGTACAAATTCCGGGAGCAGAATGTTTATTCTGGGTATTGGCCAAGACAGAGCCGCAAGTACGCATATCCAGAGCGCCAAATGTAGAATTTTCAGGAAATTTATAATCATATCCGAACACCCATGTTGCATACTGTTCCGCCATTTCTTCGGCATAATTCAACCATTTTTCTTCTTGAGTCGTTTCATATAAGGTAACCAATGATTCCAACATGGCATAAGCAGACTCACTATCCGGATTTTGTAAGGCATCCCCCGGTCCTCCACAGGTAATTCCTTTAGATATATAGTTTTGATAATAATATTCTGCCCCCTCTTTCGCCACCTTCATATAGGCGGTATCCTGATAGTAACCAGCAGCCAAGGCTAAAGCCCCCGGAATAATAGCCCCGGAAGTAGATCCCCCAACCACTATTTTTCCCGTTACATTATCAACGAACTGTCCGAATTGATGATAATCATACCATATTTTAAGAAAAGCCTGAGCCACACCACGTGCTCCTTCCTCCCATTCCTTCCGAATCGGTATTCCCTTTTTCCCAAACAAATCAAACTGCTTCATAATAAAAAATAGGGCATCTCCGCTTTTCCTGATTAAATGCCAATTTTTGGTGTGAGGTTTTCGAATATCCCCTCCATACCAAATATTTCCTTTCTCTCCGGCATCCCAAAAGAGTCCGGAAGGAGCTATTCCGGATTTAAACAACCAATTAAAGTTATTAATTACATGATTTACCGTCTCTTCTTTCCCTCCATATAACAAAGGATAAGTAGTTATCATCCCCCCTGTCCATCCAATCTGCCAATCTTGAAAATAATTTTCCCTCATTCCCACAGAATAATACCCCCACTCCTTTACATAATTTTGAGTATTAAATTTCTCTTCCATAACGTCATAACAATAGGAATAAGGATAAATAGGACGGTCTTGTTTTACCAACAGACTATCCTGCCTGATTCTGAAATATTCCGTAAAAAGATTTTGTAATCGGTTCGCCTCTTTAGAAATAATTTTAAAAGTAAATTTTACACGATCTCCTTCTTTAAAATTTCTCGGTTTATCGACAGATGCATTGGTTCCCAAACGATATCCCTCTCGGATAACAGGACTTCTCAAAGCGAGTACAGCTTCCGTTCTCGTCCGATTCTCCCTGATTCCAATTCCCAAATCCCCACATTCATTCTCCTGTGTTGTCAAAAGGATGACTGATTTTTTATGAATGCCATCCCAGAAGCCAACAGAAGGAATCGCCATAGCTCCGGAACGTTCCTGTATTTCAGACGGTCCATCCCCTATGTTCAGTCTGGGAACATCCGATATTATTATTGGCTTATCAACTCCGATATCTTTGGGGTCCAACAATTTGGGAGAATAAGCTATTCTGCGAGACTGAAACCTGTTTCCAGAATAAGCGGCACCGGGTAACAAAACATAATTGTTTTTATTCCATTCCGGATAAAAAATCTCCACACAAAGATTAGCAGAAGGTTCTTCCCCTGCTTGTAAGGAAAAAATAACCTCATATACCTTTTCCTGTTCCGTTCCCTTATCCTTTACGGTTACCTTCCACGTCCCACTCTTCGTTTCGATTGTATAATTTCCTGCTCCACCTGAATCTGCAACATATTTGGCAATACACGTATTATAATAATTATAATCTCTTTTTTCTATGGAAAAGCAGAAATCCTTTTCCAAACTCTGCGCATAAGAACCATATGTTCCCAACATAATGAGTCCCATATATATCAACCGATTCTTTATAACCGTCCACATTTCATTTTTCAAATCAGTTTTTATTCCCATAAGATGCAGATAAAAAGAAATTGAATTAGCTTCTACCTTTTTTTATAATTTCCATTCCAACAAAACATCCCCTTGAGTATTCAATACCGTAACCGTTAAATTCTCTCCCTGTTTTTTCAGAACCATTAAAGTAGCCCCTTCCAGAGAAGGAGCCCCTCCCACCAATACGGGGAAGTTATTTCCGTCTTCTCCCTTTTGATAATGAGCAAATCGATGGGTATGAGCATTCAAGCAAACATCAAAAGGTGCTTTGGCCAACAACGGAGCCCATAATTCCCTACAAGGATGATATTTATCCAAATCCTCCCCATAAATAGGAATATGATGCAACAATATTCGTTTTTGAGCTTTTTTAAACGGTTTTGAAGCCAACTCTTCTTTCAAGAAGGCTACCTGATCTTGCCTCAAAGAGGTAAAATCGTTTAACCCATAATACACCGGAGTATCATCGGGTTTATCTTCACCGCAATCCAACATCACAAAACGGGTATCTCCCCAATTAAAAGCTCCATAAGTTTTATCCCCTACATAATCCAAAAGTTCCCGTAATTTTATGGAATAAGCATTACGAATTTCGTGATTTCCCCGCAAGTAAAAGACAGGAACCTCCTCTGCTCCCACCGCTTTGTGCAAAACAGTCATAAACGACAAAACATCCTCCTCATTGCGAGGATCATCAATACAATCGCCA